>JBNJFN010000149.1:0-7329 GCA_051746885.1 Bacteroidota bacterium
TGTGATTCGTTAATTACTCCTGTCAGTCCCAGATCGGGGATACTGAATTCTTTGATCTGGCTCTCTGAGCTTTTCCGGATTTCACCACGAACAATGTATTCATGTTCTTCACCTAACTGATCTTTCACTGTAATTACATTGTCTTTGGTTAAATCCATGAAGAGGAGGGGAGGAGAAACCGTAACATTATCGTCAAGATTGGCCCTTACTCTCATATTCGAGAGCATTTCATCAGTAACCCTGTTGTCACTGCTTACCGGAAAGTAGTAAGGGATAGGGATTACAATTTCGTTTGTTCCTTCCTCAATGGTTCCGGTAAACTCCCCGGTTCCATCCGTGAAAGATGCTGTAATGCTGTTTATTCCCTCTCTTGCCACAGAAGGCAGCAACTCATCCGGTTGTTTGCACCCACTGATAAAAGTGAGTATAAACGCTATTGAAAAAAATATATTCCTTTTCATCTCATTATAATTGTTATTTCCACTCATCATATTGTTCAATTGCAGAATTGTTTGCCAGTTCACTGTACGGTACAGGCAAAACATAAGTTTTTTCCAGGAATTTCCGATCCTGAAGATCGCAGTCAACATATTCATAGCGATATCCTTCGGCCGACTGGGCAATTTTCATTCCGTGAACCCTGTAACCATTGTATTCTGTGTGAGCCAGTCTCCACCGGCGCATATCCCAGTAGAGATGTCCTTCGTAGGCAAGTTCGATTTTCCGTTCATGACGAATGACCTCAAAAAGCGCATCACCTGAAAGGCCCGTTTTTGCCGGAAGGCCAACCCTTTCTCTGATTACATTCAAATCGTTCAGGGCTTCTCCACTGTTTCCTAAATGGTGGTGGGCTTCGGCACGATTCAGGTAAACTTCTGCCAGGCGCAGTTCAACCCAGGGGTGAGTACTGTTGTAGGTAACCAGGTCAGTGTGTTCCTCGTCCCTGTATTTTCTGAGATAATACCCCGTGGTTGTTCTTCCTTTTGTATAAGTGTCATCCCGGTAGCCCATATACCTTCCGTTTGTTCCGTCAACTGAATTTTCCATGGTTCTCCCTTGCCAGGTTGAGCCATTATAAATAACAGTGGCATGAAAACGTGGTTCCAGATCTTCGTACGGTGGTCGTGTTGATGTGCCTCCCTCAACATGCCAGGGCGACCAGTCAACTGCTGTTCCATCGGCCTTTTCGTAGGCTTCAACCATTTCCTGGGTAGGAGTTCCGCTTCCGCCCTGGTTTTCTATTTCACCAAAAGTGGCATAAGCTTTATCAAAATTGTGATTTGGCCCGGTAAGCAGGTAGTTGTATTCAAGAATCGATTCAGAATTTCCACCTTTCCAGGCCTCTTCATATTCATCTGTTAAACTGTAAATGTTTAATGACAGTACAGAGTCGGCTGCATTTTTTGCTGACTCCCAGCGTTCTGCGTACAGCATTGCGCGTGATTTGAATGCAAAAACAGCACCTTTGGTTACACGTTCGCTGTTGGCATTGTTCCACTGAGCCGGTAAAACTGACGCTGCGAAATCAAGGTCTTCTTCAATCAGATCCCAGGTTTCTGCAGCTGATGAACGGTTTTTGTCTTTCTGAAGATACATATCAGTGTATAAAATTACGCCTCCATGGCGTTTGGCCAGCTGAAAGTAGAGAAACGCGCGGAAAAAACGGACCTGTCCTTCAAGCCGATTGTTTATTTCTTCATCAAGTTCGGAATAGTTCTCAAGGCCAACCAAAAATTCATTCACCCTTCTTATTCTTTCATACGTTTCCCCCCAGGTGTCCAACAGGTTTCCCGACGGAGATATTCCTTCCGGATCAAAAACATACATGTTTGCGTCGCCGGCCCTGGTGCCTGGTACATATGAGCCGTATTTTAATGTTTCGGTCATCCCTTCCGTGAGTGTTCCGTTAAATTGTGAAGTTCCGAAATTTCCATAACGGTCGATATAAGGATAAAAAGCATTGACATAAAGTGTGACATTGTTCTCATTCGACCACACCACTTCATCAGATATTCTGTCAGTCGGGGTGGTGTCCAGGTAATCGTCGCAACCTGAAAAAACGAAAACCCCCAGCATCAGAGTTATGATAAAAAATATTTTGTTTTTCATAGTTCTTATAAATTAAAATGTCAGTTTAACACCCATTGAATAAATTCGCTGTTGCGGATAATATCCGTTGGATACACCCGGCTGCTCCGGGTCGATATTGTATTTTGTCAGCTCGCTGAAGGTCATCAAATTCTGGCCTTCGGCATAAATTCTCAGAGAACCCATTCCCATGGTGGAAACCCATGTTTGAGGCAGTGTAAACCCAATCTGCATATTTTTGAGCCTCAGATAATCTCCGTTACGGTACCAAAAAGAGGAAGAATAGGCATTGTTTGAACTTGCTGATACTATTGCAAGCCTTGGGAATTCACCACTCTCGTTGTCATCTCTCCATGAATTTTCAACCAGGTATTTTGGAGAATTGCCTCCGTGGTAGAAGGGTTTTGTCATAGACGTGTTATCCATTACACCACTGCCGTAAACTCCTGTAAGCGCCACATCACGGCCAAGGGCCCCCTGGAACAGAAATGAAATATCAATATTTTTCCATTCGCCTCCAAAAGAAAATCCACCGATAAATTTAGGATAGGCCGACTTTCCGATATAGCCACGGTCCTGCTCATACGTAATGACTCCGTCACCATTACGGTCTTTGTATTTTATATCACCCACACGGACATCCTTTCCGGGAATTAAAGCAGAATTAAAGATGTCATCTTCGCTTTGGAACAAACCTTCAGCAATAAATCCAACCTGCGAACCTACCTCTTTCCCGGTAAGTTTTAGCCAATCCGGAGTGTTTGGCGAGTCACCGTATCTCAGCCATCTTCTTTTGGTGTAAGTTCCGTTTAGGTTAAAGTTATAAGAAAATTCACCTAATTTGTTTCGGTGCGATAAGCTTAACTCAAATCCTTTATGATCCTGCTTGTTGTTGTTTTCGTAACCGGGAACGTATCCTCCGAATGAAGGGGGATAGGTGGCATCAACAGAACTAAGCATATCATAAATATACTTGTAGAAAACGTCGAATTCAACGCCCAGTAATCCTTTCCAGAATATGGCATCAACACCTACGTTGTATTGCAGGGATTTTGCCCATGTTAAATTTCTGTTGGCCGGCCGTGATGTAAATAAGCCACTTTGAGGTTCACCGCCAATAATTACAGCAGGATCGTTAAGAAACGACAGCGTATTCAGATAATAATATGGGGGAATTTGTGTTGTACCGGTCAAACCGATCCCACCTCTGAGTTTCAGATTGTTTACAGCATCAAGATCCTGAAACCAGCTTTCTTCGGAAATTCTCCAACCCAGTGAAGCGGCAGGAAAGGCTCCCCATCTCTGTTTCATGCCTCCAAAAACATAACTTCCGTCGTAGCGGAAAGAAAGTTCTGCAAGATATTTTGAAGCATAATCATAGTTGATACGGCTTACAAACCCCATCAATCTTTGCGTATAACTTCCGCCTGAAACTCTGGTTTTGTCTTCCAGAGTAGCAAAATCGAGTTCGTCCAGTTCGGTAATGTCAAAACCATAACCATAGGCTCCAAAACTATTCCCTTCTCTTTCAGTTGTTTCCAAAAGAGCCAGTGCTGAAATAGTATGGCCATTGAACTCATTATCATAACTTAAACTGGTATTGGTAATTAGATGAGTATATTTTGATAAACCTTCTACCAGGCCTGCAGTTGTTCCTCTCGGGTCGTAGGTGTATGAATAGCTGATGTCGCCATCGGGCGTGGTTGGAGGGTTGGCTACATAGGTATAATAAGGGGTTGAAAATGACTTTGAAGTTTGGTTGGACAAGTCATAGGCCACCATGAACTTAGCCTGCAACCCATCGATAAATGGAGCACGGTAATTCAACGAGAGATTGGTTTGAATAATATTGGACTTCACGCTGTTATAGCCACTCTGTTCCGATGCAGCAATTGGATTAACATACGAGCTTGCTGTGCGCGTGGAAACCGGCACTCCGTCAATTTCTTCCACTGCGTAGGGATGCGCCCTGATGGCCTGCTGGGGAATGTTATTCCAGTCACCGGGGTTTGCCGAAAAACCGGGCCTCATTCGGTCTTCAACGCGTGCCGAAATGTCAAATCTTAAATCCAGGTTTTCGGCTATAACTGCGTCAATGTTGGAACGAAGATTAATCCTGTCGAAATTAAATCCTTTTACGTTACCTTCCTGATCGAAATACCCGAGGGAAGTAAAGTATTTGAGGTTTTCATTACCTCCGGTGGCATTCACATTAAAATTTTTGTTGGTACCTATATCGAATGTCTTTTCGTACCAGTTTGTATTTCCCCAGCCATCAGTTGGGTCATCATTTTCCATCATTTCAACATGCTCTGAGGAGAATATGGTTTGGTCTCCATCCATTTCTCGGGCTTTGTTATACCAATAGGCATATTCAGGTCCGTTGAGCATATCGAGCATTTGGGTATTTTCGCTAATCCCATAGCCTGCATTAAATGAGATCCTTGATTTTTCATCCCGGCCCCGCCTTGTTGTTACAATAATAACCGCGTTTGCATCCATACCGTAAATTGCTGCCGATGAAGCATCTTTCAGTACAGAAATTGACTCAATCTCGTTGGGGTCTATTTCCGAAAAATTCCGTTCAACACCATCAACAATATATTTGGCTGATGATCCGCGAACCAAAAGGCTGGAAGCATCGGCTCCCGGCTGTCCCGACTGTTGGAGTGAAATAACTCCGGGGACAGCTCCACCCAATCTGCTGCTAATGTTCCCAATTGGTGCTTTAAGAAGTTCTTCTCCTTCAATCTGTGATACAGCACCGGTAACACTGCCCTTTTTCTGTGTACCATATCCCACTACAACAACTTCGTCGAGTTCAGCTAACGATTCCTCAAGTGTAACACTGATGGAAAGTTGACCATTAACAGGTACCTCTTTATTTTCAAATCCGATGAAAGAAAATACCAGAATGGCATTTTCATTAGCAACTTCGATTGAGTAGTTACCGTCAACATCGGTAATTACCCCATTCGCAGTCCCTTTTTCCACTATATTGACACCAATAAGAGGTTCACCGGAATTGTCGTTTACTTTTCCCGATACCTGATGCTGGGCATTTAATCCCTGTGCACCTAGCAAGGAAAAGAGCATTAAAAAGCAACAAAACAAATACAGTTTTCTCATGATTTAATAATTATTCGTTATAAATTGATTTATCAGAAGATAGTAATTAGCTTTTCGTTTTAGAGCATTAATCTTCAATCTGTTTCATAATAGTTGTGATTTATCAGGTATTTCTTCCAGCTGTTCTGTGCTATTGGGGGGCTTGCATCAGACTTTAAAATTGAATTTTTCATAGCTTTATTAATTTTTTATTATTTTGATTTCTGATTAATCTTATTCCTTTTTCTAAATAAGTTTCATCCTTCGTAAAACCAGGGCTCCCGCTCCTTTGATGGCTGCATCGGAACCACAGGAGGAAAAAGTTATTTCACACGATCGAAATGGCAACGACAAGGCTGAATGAATCATGCCCGACTTAATTGATTCTGTTAAAATTTCTTTTGCAGGGGAAAACCTTCCGCCAACAATAATTCTTCCCGGATTCAGCAAGTTCAAAATATTACCCAATGCTTTTCCCAGTTTAAAACCGATGTTATGGATGAGGGAAATAGACAGAGCATCTCCTTCCCGGGCAGCATCAAGAATTTTTTTATAGTCTATCTCCTGATTTTTTCCATTTAACAGCAGCAGCGAAGTTTCTCCTTCCTCAATATGTTGTTTGAAGTTTTGTTCCAGCGCGTGTCCCGAAACCTCCGTTCCGAGGCATCCTCGTTTACCGCACAGGCAGAGTTTGTCTGATTCGCCAAACTGCATATGCCCGAATTCACCGGCAAATCCCTGTTCGCCCGAAACAATCTCTCCGTTGGTAATCATAGCCAGCCCTAAGCCCTGACTTAAATTAACGATGAAAGCATTTCTTACATTTTTTGCTTTTCCAAAAACCTGCTCAGCCAAACCCAGCATGTGAGTGTCGTTATCAACATATACCGGAAACCGAAACCTTTTCTCAAAATATTCAACCAGGGAGTTTTCTAAAAAATTAAAATAGTTGTACGATTTACCTGTTTTGGAGTCTATCCGGCCGGTAATCCCTATTCCCATACCCAAAATTTTGCTTCCTATTATCCCTGATTGCTGAATTGATTGATCAATAAACACGGAAACTTCTTTCAGACATTTAGGTGTGTTTTTAAGAATAAAGCCTTCAAATTCAATGGAAAAAATTTCTTCCATTGCGAGGTTGTAAACGGAGACTGAAAGTCCTTTTAATAAAATTGTCACGCCAATGGAGTAAGCATAATTTTTATCAACCTCATATAATGAAGGACGCCTTCCGTTTTCTGTTTCTTTTTTTCCTGACTCAACAATTATCCTCTTTTCTATAAGTTCATTTATCAGCCTTGTTCCTGTGGGGATACTAAATCGTACCTTTTTGCATAATTCAGGAATAGTAAGGGCATGATCAGCTTTATTGAGAATTGAGATGATTTTCCTCTTTTGAGCATGTTGCCTGCCTTTATTACTTACATCCTCTATGTCTTTTAAAAATATATCCATGAAGGACTATTTTGTAATAATTGTTATTTGATTGTTGCAAGTTTATATTTTTTTTTATTAACCTCAAATGATTTTATCAAATTTATTTTTAAAACTTCCAATTTTGTTGGTGTTTCCAATATTCTTTTTGCCAAATGATTCAGGGGGGTATTTTAATTCCAATGTAAGTTGCTGTAGCGTAGCACTTAGTAAATGCGAAATATTTCCGGCTACCCCGATAGATTCAAAAGCCTTGCAAAAAATTGCCGGGCATTTTGCTTGAAGGAGGTTGTTAGGTTGTTTGCTAGAATTGAGGAATGTATAAGAGGCATAGTGCCTTCATTAGATATGATATCCTGGCTGTTTAATTTTTTAACAAATTTTGGAGATTTACATTTTTTTCAGCAATAACAACCTGAAATCCATAACCTGGGAGCCGGGAACAGAATCAGCTTTCAGACGGAGCGTTCCTTTGCCTTTTTTCAGGTGAATCGTTCCCATTTTCATCGGTTTAAAATCTTTTACATACGATTCCATACGTTCTACCCGGTCGTTTTCCATACCGGTTACTGGTGGATCGTGTGCATCGGTGATTTCTCCCGAAAGCTTTTCGCCGGCAAATTTTAATTCGAATACAGCCCCGGTATCTTCAGGAGGACAAGTATAATAGATTTCCACCTCAAAATCGCCTTCTTC
>JBNJFN010000150.1:0-7289 GCA_051746885.1 Bacteroidota bacterium
CCATCTGATCCCTTGTTTTATCCAGATATTTCTTCGTAAAATCAAAAAGCACCTTCGCTGAAGCCTCCTTATCGGAGTCGTAAAGTTTCAGAGCCTTTTTCTCAATTTCACCCTGCTTTTTCAGCATCTCTTCCTGCAGTTCAGTTTTAAAGTCTTTGATATCTCCGATGTATTGTCCGTAATGTGCATCCACCTGTTCGGCAAACTGAGCATATTCAAAAAAGGCATGCTCCTCGTTATATTCAAGTATGTTTTCCGGCGCATAAAAATGATTTTCCAAAGCGGTTTTAGGATTGGTCAAAGCAAAGTCCCCGGGAATTTCGTGCATCCCAAAATACCAGGGAACGTAGGGCTGAATGCAGGGCCTGCGGGGTGCCAGCCACATCACCACTCCAATATCCACAGGCATATCGTTTCTCAGTTCGGTTACAAACCCGTATTGATTGTGTGGGGCACAAATCGTACCTACACCGCCTTCATGGGGATCACCGTGTTTATAATGTTGGCTGTTATCCCATTCAGTATCTTCATAGTGATCGGCCAATACTTTCATGATTTCATGTCTTGTAATCTTTTCCTTGGGTTTCACCACAAAAGGGAAAGGCTCTTCCATCTCATAGTCTTTTCCTGTCAGGAGTTCCAACCCCCGCCACTTTCTGGGTATATTTCCGGCGCCGGCCAATGTTTTTGGATTTCCATATATCTTTCTGAAATTAAAGTTTCCATCCTGTTCCGGATCGTACCAGCCTCTTTTCTTTGCATAACTTATCAAATCGTCTGAACCCATATAGATTTCCTCGTTGGAGAGGTTAACGCTGGTAATGGTGTAATAGTTGGGAATGATCATAACCTTGTTGTCGGGCACCCTCCGTGCTACCCATTGTTTGCCGTTCACCACGGACATAACCCAGGCTTCTTCAGGATCAGCAATTGTATAAGTTCTGCCGGAAGAAGCATATCCATATTTTTCCACCAACTTTCCGGCTATCTGCACAGCTTCGCGGGCAGAAGAGGCTCTCTCTGCCATCAGCCTCCGGAGCCAGTAGCCAATTCCTCCATCGGTTAACTCTGGTTGATCTTCCCTGGAGGGGCAGGCATTGGAAGCAATGGTTACACCATATTCATTCATGTAAGAATCGGCAAATTCCATCCCGGGCATCTCCAGCCAGAGATATTCATAGGTGGTATCGGCCTGGGGAAGCTCGGCCCCGTTTTGTAATGTAATGGTTTCTCCTTCCTCATGGCCCTTACGGGGTACTTTGAACCAGTTGACCAGGTTTTCGCCATGATCGTCTTCATTATGGGCCATAAGCAGAGAACCACTTTGAGAGGCTTCTTTCCCAACGACCAGGGTATAACAGTTGAGTCCGGTTTGTTGCCCGATAACCGGGGTAAGGCCAATTAATAAAAACAAAAAGAGGAATAAATGCAATCGTTTCATAGGTGTCATTTTCATTTATACAAATAAAACTCCCAAAATTAGTCAAATCCACATTATTTTGAAACCATAGGGAACATTTATTATTTCTTGCAATTTTTCACCGGATTCTTTTTGTCTATTCAGCTCATCCCACAAATCTTTTATAGTGATCATAGCGTTCAAGGATCTCTTCAACATAATAGTAAGGCTCTTCACCCCGGCAATAACCGTATTGAACAACCGGGTCATTGTAAAATTCCGGATTCGAGAGTTTAAGAAGGTAATCCCGGATCACTTGCCAGTCAGTTGGATCCTCATTGTTTTTTTCGGCCAGTCTCTGAGCATCCTTTACATGATTCAGCCCGACATTGTATGAGGCGAGCACAAATTTTACGCGTTCGGAGGAATCTGGTATCGAAGCCCATTGTTTTCTCAGATAAGAAATATACTTTGTGCCTGCTTCGATACTCGATTCGGGGGAATATAGATCGCTTATCCCAAACTCCTTAGCAGTGGGAGGCATGAGTTGCATTAATCCCCTTGCACCTGCCCAGGATTTGGTTCTCGGATTGAATCCGGATTCCTGATAGATCATAGAGCTCAATAACCGCCAGTCCCAACCGATAGTATCGGCCCGGGCTTTAATAATGTCATCGTAACGAGAGATCCTGCCGGTTTCCAGAGAAAAGAAGTCACTTCTTACCCTTCTCCTGTATGATTTGGAGTTATTAAAATATTTATTATATATCACATAATAATCTGTATTCTGTTTCATTTTGGCAATCCATTCATTGATCTCTTTTAACAACTGGGGTGAGCTTTCCCGCACAGCCCATGCTATTCTTTGTGAAAAGCTTAACCTCACATCAATATCCAGGTTCTGATAAAAGGTGTTATTGATGGCAGCAATGTTATAATCCGCTACAGTATATGAGATGTCCCCTTCGGCTACCTTTCTGATCAGATCCTCGGTAGATAGATCGCCTGACATTTCAACAATATCTATATCACCTCCTAACTCTTCCTCAAGATTCTGTAAACGTTTATAATAGGAAGAATTTTTCCTGACATACACCTTTTTCCCTATCAGTTCAACCGGATCGGAAACAATCTTTTCCCTGATTTCATGGATCTTCATTTGTCTCCAGTTATCCGGTTTTTTCTGGACAAGCACCTGATGGGTTTTGGTATGGGGAATGGTAAAAGTTATACGCTTTTTCCGGTCCTGTGTGATTGTCAAACCATGGATGATGATGTCTCCTTTCCCTTTTTTCAGCATTTCAATCTCCTTATCCAAATCTTCGGCAACAATGATCTCCAGATCGAGGCCCATATCTTCTGCCAGCCTGTTGGCCAGCTCATATTCATATCCCATAGGCTGCCCGCGGTAAAGAAAATAGCTGGTGGAGCCGTAATAAGTGATGGCTCTCAGTGTGCCGCGCTCCTTAATAGTGGGCAGATCAATTTCTACCTCTTCCAGTTCCTCTGTCTCCTGCTTTGATTTATCTCCTGACCCGCAGGATTCCATAAATAGAAAAACAATTCCCAATATGAATACTGAATAAAGACGAAGTTGTTTTAATTTCATAACCAATTTTTTTTATAAATTTCTATTTATGAACAAACTAATAATTAAAAAGTTTATTTTATTTATAGCAAAGCCTCTTACGCAACATAATCAACACGGGGTCATTCAATAAAAGAACTTCGAAAATCTTGTAAACAAATTCCGGATTTGGTTTGTATTTAATTACTATTAAATTAGCAGTTATATGAACCTTAAGAAATAAAAAATTTCTGAGAAATAAAAATAGCAACTCATTTAAAATAAGATAGTATGGATAACACAAATTTACTTCGTCAATTAGGCAACTCAGATCTTATGGTAACTCCTGTTGGTCTGGGAACCTGGCAGTTCAGCAAGCGCAAGAATCTGGTGGGCCGTTTCTGGCCTTTTCTCTCCGAGGAAGAAAGCCATGAGATCGTAAAAGCATCTATAAATAAAGGAATCAACTGGTTTGATACTGCAGAAGCATATGGTGGAGGTGAATCGGAAAAAACACTTTCCAGGGCCTTACATCAAACAGGCCTTGAAGATGAAAATGTGGCTATAGCTACAAAATGGAATCCATTTTTCCGGACGGCCCGTTCCATCCCTAACACAATCGGACAAAGACAGGAGGCACTCCATCCTTATACCATTTCATTGCATCAGGTACACAACCCGGCTTCTTTCTCAAGCATTAAGGCGGAAATGAGAGCCATGGCTAAACTGGTGAAAGATCAAAAAATAAAATATGTAGGGGTGAGTAACTTCTCATCTTCCCAGATGCGAAAAGCCCACAATGAACTTAAAAAGTATGGTCTCAAACTTGTTTCCAACCAGGTGCGCTACAACCTGCTCAATAGAAAAATTGAATGGAATGGGGTTCTGGAGACAGCCAAAGAGCTAAATGTAGCCATTATTGCATACTCTCCTCTTGCACAGGGATTATTGAGTGGTAAATATCATGAAAATCCGGGGGCCATTAAAAGCAAGAAAGGATTCCGCAAGATGATGGGATCATTCAAAGAAAGTGGTCTGCAAAAGACCCTTCCGCTGGTGGATAAGCTTAAGGAGATCGCCGATAAACATGATGCTTCCCCAGCACAAGCAGCCATTAACTGGACGGTCAATTATCACGGTAATATATTTTTTGCCATACCCGGTGCTTCTAATACCCGGCAAGCCGAAAGCAATGCCCGGGCTATGGAGATCGATCTTTCCGGATCGGAGATGGAGCAGATCCATAAGGCAAGCATCAACATCAAAAAATAAATAATCCTTGTAAATTAAGCAAACAGGAATCAAAATTAGCGGTATAAAATAGGACAAGTTTTCACTGTAATGTTCATTTAATGATTTTCAGATCTAAAAATAATCCATTCGCTCTGCATTAAAAAAATTACATAATTTCCTATTATTTTTATGCCGCAAAACAAACATCATGGTAGGTATTGTATATAACACCATACAGCAACCTAAAAAACGCGTTGAATCTAATGAATTTTAATGAGTGATTTTCTGGTTTTTATACCGGTTTATAACGAGGAACGGTCGATCAGGGCCATAATTCATGAAATAAGAAACACCACTGATCATGTGGACATTCTTATCATTGATGATGGCTCCACCGATGATACGACCAGTATTCTTGAGAAGACTGAAAATATTCAGGTTATACGGCATTCACAAAATCAGGGATATGGGAAAACATTGATCGATGGCTTCCGGTATGCGGATGAGAAAGGTTATAAGTATGTTATCACGATAGACAGTGACAAGCAACATCAGCCCAGGGAGATCAGTAAATTCATCAGTGCCACAGAACGATATGATTCTGATATCATTACAGGGAGCAGGTATCTGAATGTTCCCCGTGAGGAACTAAAAAAAGCACCGGAAGACCGCGTCCGGATCAACCGGAGAATAACGGCCATGATCAATAATCTGACGGGTTTCCAACTAACTGATTCATTCTGTGGATTTAAGCTGTATAAGGTTAAGGCTCTGCGTCAACTTAGCCTTACCGAAACGGGTTACGGGCTTCCTCTTCAATTGTGGATTCAGGCATGGAAAAAAGGCCTTACCGTTACCGAAATACCGGTGCAGTTAATATATTTTGATCATACCCCCCGGCAAACATCTTACTGGAAAAATATGTTCAGACGTTACAGATATTATTTACGAATCATTCAAAAAGAAACAGAAAGCCATGAATATAATGATTATAGCAGCGCATCCTGATGATGAGGTGTTCTCCATCGGAGGCACCATTGCAACGCACACAATGAGCGGAGATGAGGTTTATATACTGAATTTGACGAACGGAGAACCTACTCCGTATGGTACGGTGGAGACACGCTTAAAGGAAGCGGAAGAGGCCGACCGGATTCTGAAGATTAAAAAACGGATCATCATGGATTTTCCCAACCGTTATCTTGAAGATACGATTGAGAACAGAAAAAAAGTGGCGGCCCAAATCAGGGAATATAAGCCTGACGTTTTGCTGGTACAGTATCACGTCGACCAGCATCCCGATCATATCAGCGCCTCGGCATTGGGCACATCTGCCCGCTTTTATGCAAAGTTATCCAAAAGCGATATACCCGGGGAACCGTATTATCCGCGTAAAATTCTGTATTATTATACTTCCCATTTTAGGCTGAACATGTCTCCTTCCTTCATTCTTCCGGTATCGGAAGAAGCTTTTAAAATCAAAATGGAAGCTGGAAATGCCTATCAGTCTCAATTAAAAAATCAAAAGAGAATTAAACTGAGCGACCGCCTGGAATGGAGTGGCAGGTATTACGGCGCACTTATTAACAGCTCTTACGGAGAGCCGTTTTATACTCCAGAAGCAGTAGGAATTAATACGTTGCATAATATTGTATAAGCATGGAGATTAATAAGGTAATCGAGCACAACAGAAGAATACAGGATCATTTGTTTGCTCATAATGAGGAACTTAATATAATTCGTGATGAACTGCTCGAAGCTTCCGACCTTCATAAGGAGCGGGGAAACATGCCGGTGATAGCAACAGGGCATCAGCCGACCATTTATTATCCCGGTCTGCTTTTTAAGAATTTTTTTACAGGTGATGCAGCAAAACAAACCCGGGGAAGAGCGATAAATTTTGTTGTTGACTCAGATAAGGCGGATTTCAGAGTCCCCGTCCCTTATCGGCAACAGGGAGAATTGCAGAAGATGCAGACCGAACTAAAAAACCGGGAAAACGAAATTTATGCAGCGTTTCATCCTACCCACGGACAGATCCGCAATTTTTCTGACAAGATCGGCAAGGCCCTGGATTCCCTTTCAAACGATTCTATCCGGGAAGCATTTGAACAATACAGAAAGGCCTTTTTCGATACTTTTGAAAAGCATCGGGACTTTACAGAAACCGTGACCGATCTCCGCAACCGATTTGATGAATCTTTGGGTTTTAGCATCAGGGATGTCAAAGTATCGCATATAGCCCGAAGTAAAGGATATTACCGCTATATCCTTTATCTCATCAAACACCTCGGGCATTTTACGGATGTATATAATTATGGAGTAAAACAGTGCAAAAGGAAAGACTATCAACCGGTAAAATTTTTGTATCATCAGGCAGGGTGGTATGAACTTCCTTTCTGGTTGTGTCAGAATTCGAAAAGGTATTCCGTTTATCTCAAAAGGAATGATGAGGTAATTCATTTTTATTCGGAAGAGGCAGATACAAATATATCGGTAAATATCCATGACAGAAGTGAGGAAGAGATCATTCATGCATTGCGAGATTCTCTTACGCTTTATCCAAAGGCCACTACCCTTACTCTTATGATCCGACTGTTCCTTTGTGACGTATTTGTACACGGAACAGGAGCCATTGAATATGAGAAAGTGAACAATACAATTCTTCATGAGTTTTTTTCACTGGATTTCAAGGTATTTTTTTATGGTGTTACCGGGGATATCTGGTTGCCCCTGCAAGGGCATGAAGGGGTTCACGATGGCCTGGAAAAGGAATATAAAAGAAAGAAAAACTGGCTGGAAGAGGCAGAGCGTGATCCGGAAAAATACATTCCCAAGGTGCTTGCTGAACAGTATAAAGCTGAAAAAAAACAACTGGCCCGGCAAATGCAACAGATAGATGACGCGGGTAAGCGTAGGGAATTGCATCAGCAACTAATGAAAAAAGATGAAGAAATGAAACAATATCTAAAGCCGGAAATGGAAAAGGTCAGGGAAACTTTGGCCAGATATGATAAACTGTTGAGCAGAAGGGATGTTTACTTTGAGCGAAAATATCCCTATTTTATTTTTCCGGAAGAATATTTAACA
>JBNJFN010000151.1:0-5313 GCA_051746885.1 Bacteroidota bacterium
ACATTGTTGAATTCACGTGAATTCACATAATTGTCGGTGGTACCCTTGATAACGGTTTCTATCTGCCCTGCCAGTGCTGCTTTGGCATTGCTCATGGCCTTTTTACGGGCAGCCATCTGATCGCTGCTTTCTCCTAATGCGTTTGCCCTGAATGCCCCTTTATCGGTTCTGTATTCTTCGCCGTCACAATAGAAAGTAACTAGTTCTTCTTCCTCTTCGGCTACATTGGTCGCTTTCTCTTTGGAGCCACATCCTGATAGTCCTACACTCAGTAAAAATGCTGCGGCTATCATGAGGTTGATTGAATTGTAAATTCGTGCTTTCATAATTTCTGCTGATTTAAAGGTTAAAATTTTATTTGTCTTAATTCCGGTATGATTTTTTGTTGAATTTGTTTTTGTGCTTTTGCTCTTGCATCCCGTGCAGCCTGTTGAAAACTCCCGCTCTTCATGCCTTTGATATTTTGCAGTACTGTACTGTAGATTTCCTCATTGGTACTGGCATTGGTGATGCTGATGTTGCAATTCAAATAGGCGGTGTGCAAATCGTATTGTTCCATTTTTTTGCCCTCCACGGTATTGGCTGTAACTTTGACAATCACTTCCGCCTCATTTGAGCCAGGTACGAAAGAGAAGAAATTTTCCGACAATGTATTTTTAATAATATTTGATACGGGGTTTCCTGAAGCCGGTTTCCCGAATTCAGTTTCTTCTGCCTGGAAATGTGCTCTTAGATTTGCTACATGGATTGTAAGATACCCGTAAGGAACAGAGGACTGAGGAGCGAACATTTGTTTTAACAAATTTTCTCCTGTTTGTTCCTCAAAATACACCTCTGTGTTCAGGGCCGCCTTGATCTTCCTTTGTTTCCCGCTGGGAGCGCTGTTCGCAATGGAACAGATAATCTCACCGGATGAATTACTCTGAACGTTCTCCGTTTTTTCTACATCGAGCTCCGGAAAAGAGAATGTAAAAGGCAGATTGGCTATACGCTTTTTGGTGGCGTTCGATTGGTAATAAATAATTGCTTTTACATCCGGAGCATTTTCTGACAAGGAGCCAACCTTAAAGGCTTCTTTTGCCGGTACCACCTCCAGATTACTGAATATCTCCTGTATGCTTTGATATATGGCATTTCCGAGATTGATCCTTCCTTCCTCCAGTACAAATACAGACAGATCCTCATCCAGATGAGCTTTTACGGCCTCGAAGGCTTTTATATAATAGTTAAGCGCATTATGGATATCGTGGCTTTTTTCTGATTTTTGCGCTTTTTCAAAAAATCCTTCTGCCAGGTTTTTGGCTTTTTCAAGCTTTTCGCGTTTGATTTTCCGGTATTTGTCTATTGAAAGACGGTAGTATACCCAATAGTTATCCTTGCCGTTGTAACTGTCCACCATTTCATAGCCCTCCAGGTCATTCTTCATGCTCATTTTGGTGATGGATTCGAACTCTTCCCTGAAGCCTGTTTGATCTTCAAATTGACGCAACACAGAGTTGCCGGAAATGTTTACCGAAATTTCGGAGATCATATCACTCAAAGCATTGTTCTTAGCAACGCTGATATAATTGTCCTGATCTTTGTTTGCCATACCAATGCCTATGTAGTAGTCCTCGCTGGCCGGCCTTTCTTTCACCCATTGGGGTCTGTTACTTCCCACTGCTGTCAGGTTCGATGCAGAGCAGGAATAAAGCAAGAAAAGCAGTATTAAAAAAACGGCCTTATGTTCTAACTTGCGAGATTTCATTCGGATTGATCTTTTAATTTTCTATTGATGAATGATCCCATTCAATCGTTATTGCCTTCTTTCAGTTTATATTCAACAATTTCAAAAACCTTGCCAGATTCAAATCCTTTCTGAAGTAAATAATTGCATATTTTGTTTTTTCTTTCGCTTTTGACGGGTGTTTTTATGGCATTGTCCTTTTTTTTAACCTCTTCATAAAGTATCCGGTCATATTCCTCATCATTAATTCTATTTATTGCCTCCTGGATATATTCCGCTTCTATGTTTTTTGACCGCAGCGCATATTCGATTTTCTTTTTTCCCCAATGATTGAATTTTAGCTTATCGTTTGCAAATGATGCAGCATAACGTTGGTGGTTGATGAAATCATACTTTTTTAATGAATGGATTATTTTTTCCTTTTCATCTTCGGATACCTCCCACTGGTTAAGTTTTTTACGGAGGTCGAATTCGCATTTTTCACTTTTGGAGCATAATCGCTGAGCCCTTGAAAGTATGTTGTCAAAGTCCATGGCTCATTTTTGCGCTTTAATCATTCTGTTTTTGTTGTTGAGGTCTTTTCTCAGGCAAATGTTGTTAAATCCATGTTTTTTTAAAAGCTTTATCATTTCTTCCCCCAGATATTCATTGATCTCAAAATATAGAGAACCGTTTTCCACCAGGTGTTTTCCTGCCAGATGGATTATCTTTCTGTAAAAGATCAGGGGATCTTCATCTTCTACGAAAAGTGCTTCTGAAGGTTCATAATTTAATACATTTTGTGTCATGAATTTTTTTTCGGAGTTTCTGACATAAGGTGGATTACTGACAATCAGATCGTACTGACCCGGCGGAAGGTCGTCTTTCAAAATATCGGCCAGAATGAACCTGATGGTAACCCCGTTCAGGGATGCATTTTCCCTGGCTGCATCCAGAATTTCCGGCTTGTAATCAAGGGCGGTTACCATGGAGCCGGGAAGATTTTTGGCCAGTGCAATAGCAATGCATCCACTGCCCGTACCGATGTCGAGGATACTTTTCTTTTCGGAAAATGCATCTTTTATGATCCATTCCACCAGTTCTTCTGTTTCCTGGCGGGGAATCAATGTATGTTGGTTAACCTTTAAGGTGGTATTGTAAAATTCGGTTTCTCCAAGAATCTGTTGTATCGGTTTGTGATTTTTGAGTTGTTTTGTTATATCTTCGATGGTTTGGAACTGTTGATCGTTTATTGTTTTTTGCCGGTTTATAAGTAAGTCGGTTTTTTTTAAATTTACTACATGATGCAACATGATCTCAGCAAGGCTGTTTATCTCTTGTTCAGGATATATTTCGATAAGTTCATTTTTGATATGGCGGATCACATTTTCTATGGTTTTGTTTTTTTCCATACATCAAAATTATAAAATTGATCTCTTCAGCGTATGACAAAGGATGAAAAATATATGAAGCGATGCCTGGAACTGGCAGAAATGGCCATTGGCAATACAGCTCCCAACCCACTGGTAGGTTCGGTGATCGTTCACAATGATAAGATTATAGGAGAAGGGTACCATCGCTTTTATGGAGGGGCCCACGCTGAAACAATTGCCATCGAGGCTGTGAAGAACAAAGAACTTTTAGCGGAATCTACTTTATATGTTAACCTGGAGCCTTGTGCCCACCACGGACATACTCCACCGTGCTCCGAAAGAATTATTAAGGAAGGAATTCCAAAAGTAGTTATAGGAATGCGGGATCCATCTCCGAAGGTATCGGGAAAGGGGCTTAATATCCTCCGAAACGGAGGTTGCAGGGTTATCGAAAATGTACTGGAGAAAGAAAGCCGGGAAATTAATCGTCGTTTCCTTACTTTTCATGAAAGGAAACGACCGTATATCATCCTTAAATGGGCTCAAACCCTGGATGGCTTTATAGATAAAGTCCGTGCCAAAGATGATCCCCTACAGCCGCACTGGATCACCAATGATATATCCAAACGTCTGGTTCATAAGTGGAGGACGGAAGAACAGGCCATCCTCGTAGGAGCCAATACCACCCTGAAGGATAATCCCCGGCTGAATGTGAGGGAATGGCACGGTGCAAACCCTTTAAGACTAATTATCGACCGCCATCTTGAAGTCGATGAGCAATTTGAAATGATTTACGATACGCAACCTACAATCATATTTACTGATGTTAACAGCGACCACTCAAAATCAAAGAGGCTTTGCGAATATTCGGCTGAAATCGTCAGATTGAATTTTGCTAAAGATTTGCTAAAGCAGATTGTTGATTATTTGTACAACCGTAATGTACTTTCTTTGTTTGTAGAGGGGGGAGAACAAACCATATCCGGGTTTTTTGGCCAAGGCTTTTGGGATGAAGCCCGGGTGTTTATTGGAAACAAAACTTTCCACTCGGGGATAAAAGCTCCCGATTTCCCTGACCAACCAATTTATGAACAAGGAGAATTGCAGGAAACACGGTTTTACACATTTCGGAATGAAGACTGATTCACCCATCATGAACCAGATTGTATGGATGGTGTTGTTTTAATGGGAAAGGTTTGTAACTTTGTGGACCATGAATTCTAAAATCGGGTAAAATTGAAAAGATTACAATTGCTTCTGGTTTTAACTGTTGTATTAGCTTTTAATAGTTCTGTCAATTCCCAGACTATATCAAAAAATGCTGAGCTAAGCCTGATTACCTGCTCACCCGGAAATGAACTGTATTCTATATTCGGGCACAGTGCTATCAGAGTTTCTGATTCGACAACCAATACCGATTTGATCTTTAATTATGGGGTATTTGATTTCAGCACACCCAACTTCTACTGGAAGTTTATCAGAGGCAAGCTTCAGTACCAACTGGCCATACAGGATATGGATCGCTTTTTACAGGAATACCGAATGGAAGGTCGTTTTGTAAAAGAAGAGAAGTTCCTGTTGTCACAAAGAGAGAAAAGCCGGATGATCAGTTTTTTAGAGAGAAATTATCTTCCGGAAAACCGTTTTTACCTTTACGACTTTTTTTATAACAATTGTTCCACGAAGATTTGGGATGTGTTAAAATCCCAGGTTGATAGCGAGCTGGAATTTGATACCAGCGTTTATAGCCCGAAATCTTTCAGGGATATGATGGATCCTTATCTGGAGACAGCACCCTGGGCCAGGCTGGGGATCGATATCCTTTTGGGAGTGCCTGCCGACAAGATTGCCACTTTTCAGCAACAGATGTATCTTCCCGATTATTTATCCCGAAATATGGGGCATACACTGCGGCCTGATACCATGAACGGTCATAGAAAAGTATTGGGACCTCAGCATGTGATCCTTGAAAGAAATCCGGAACGATCAAGCTTTAATACGCCTGTGATTAAACCTTTACATGCAGGATGGCTTTTGTTTCTTGCAGTGGTTGTATTGAGCTTTTTTTCAGGAGCCAAAGCAAGGAAATGGTTTGACGGGATATTTCTAACCCTCCTGGGTTTGTTGGGTGTAGTTTTGATATTTATGTGGATGGCCACCGATCATCAGCAGATGGAATGGAATCTTAATATCCTTTGGGCCAATCCACTGAGCTTACTCTTCACCTGGTTTGTT
>JBNJFN010000151.1:5413-7251 GCA_051746885.1 Bacteroidota bacterium
TGTTCTATGATATCCACAATCCTGGAAATGGCACCACCCACTCCATAATAGGTAGAGCCTTTGCCCTGGATGATTTTGTAGGCTGCGTGGCGCACCTGGTCATCAATATATTTTTTGACCGAATCGTCAAATTTTTTATTTCTCAGTTCCGCAAATTCTTCAAGCGGAAGTCCGCCGATGTCGATGATCGACCAGGTCAGTACTTCCGAATCTCCGTGTTCACCTATTACATAACCATGAACATGTGCGGGATCAACCTCCATATACTCACCCAGGAGTGTCCGAAACCTTGCGGTATCCAGTGTGGTGCCTGTGCCAAACACTCTTAGCGAAGAAATTCCTTTTTTCTCTGCATGTTTTGCAGCCAAATGGGTCATAATATCAACGGGATTGGTAGCTATGAGCATGAGGGCATCCGGAGCGTATTGGATGATGTTGTCCATAATCCCCTTTAAGATGGAAGCATTTTTGTTCATAAGGTCCAGCCTGCTTTGGTCGGGTTTTTGAGCCACACCGGCTGTGACGATTACCAGGGTCGCCCCCTCCAGGTCGGAATAATCGCCCGCGTGAACTTTTACATGATGTACGAATGAACTTGCGTGGCGTATGTCAGCCGCCTCAGCTTCGGCTCTTTCCTTGTTTTTGTCTATCAGTATGATCTCACTGGCAGCCCCGCGCAGCATGATGGCATAAGCTGCAGTTGATCCTACGAATCCGCTTCCTACAATTCCTAATTTCATAATTGTTTGTTTTTTGCTAGCTGTTTTGCACTTTTTCTAACTGTATGGACTATAAATTGTTCATGTAAAACAGTTTTTTCATCCAAAACAACATTTTGCACGGCTGATAAAATGATTGATTTACCTTTTTGCGGTAGCAGTACATAACTTTTCACTGTTCAACTGGAATGGTCTTATTGAAGGTTGATTATTATAAGGAGTATTTTTGAAGTACACCCCCTTAATAAATAGGGGGTACATATAAAAAAATAATAAAATATTTAAAATATCCCCTTAAAAATTTGGTGTAATAAGATATTGTTTGCATATTTGTCGCATAATTATTTTCAACTTCAAATCTATATGCCATGAAAAGACATTACAATGTAAACAACAATGCAGCAGATGCTTTGCTTCCGGTTCTTTTCAGGCAATCCTCTAATGCCAGAGAAGGGTGGTGTAGCAAGGAAGTTGTTATCAGCATTTTACAGTTCAATTACCAGAACACTGAAAATTACATTAACTCTTCAGCCCATGTTGGTAATCAACAACGACAGCAGCACTAATGTCTGAAGCCTAAGCTGGAATTCCTAACCATGTGAATCCACAGGCCACCCATTAAGAACATTGTTCTTCTTTATAAGCAAATCAGACAGAGTCTGGCAAACTTCAGACTAATATCCTGTCACTGAAATACCTGTCTCATTAATTTTTTGGGAGTGGTAAACAGTAAAAGACTATTGATTTGTATTGTAAGGAATTAATGTACTGGGATTCCTGCGCTTACAAAACATTCATGATAAGTAATTAATAAACATTTATTAAATCTATTAAAACAATGAATATCAAATTTTTAATTAAAATTATTCTTTTATCTGGTATGTTTTTACAGGTAATTTGTCTTTCAGCACAGGATAATAAAACTCCATTTACGGTGGGGGGTGATTTTTATAGTTCTTATGTCTGGAGAGGAGTATCTTTCTCGGGACCGTCCATACAACCCTATGTTGATTTTTCAACGGGGGGGTTATCCATCGGTGCATGGGGTTCATACGGATTTGATGGTTTTCAGGAATCCGACCTTTATGCTTCGTATGGTTTTGATTTTGGTTTATCTCT
>JBNJFN010000152.1:0-7242 GCA_051746885.1 Bacteroidota bacterium
ATATTGCCGGTTTTTTTTAGTTGTACTAAAGGGGATGTATTATTTTAATATCCCCTTTAATTTTTTAAGTTTAGTACCGCTTGATTATGAAACGAACCTATATTACCATATTGTTTTTTGCTTTGATTGTTACATTGGGTTGTAAGAAAGACAGGAAAATCATTCCGCGTGATGATATGGTTTCTGTTCTTGTCAAAATTCATCTTATGGACGGAGCACTGGAGATCTCCCAACATAATCCTGAAATTGCCATATCTGACACGCTGGATGCCTATGAAGTTGTGCTGGAGGATTACGGTTATACCAGGGCTCAGTTTGATTCTTCTATTCAATATTATGCCAAGGATCTGAGAAAATTCGACAGGATGTACCAGGAGATACTGTCCCGTTTGAATAAGATGGAAACAGCGGCTCAGGAAAGAGATCAGGACCCTGGCAGGGAAACGGAAGAAGAAACCCCGGAGAAAAGAGAAAAGCAGCCTCCTGCAAAAGAATAAGCAAGATAATCCCGTTCCAATCGTTGAATTATAACCGTGATAACTGACTCACGAAAAAAAATACTGGTTTGTCCCCTGGATTGGGGATGGGGTCATGCCTCCAGAATGATCCCCATCATTTATCTCCTTTCCCGGGATTATGGTTTTAAGGTGATATTGGGCATAAGTGGCTCATCAGGTAAATTCTTACAAACCGAATTTCCCAATCTGGAAGCAGTGGCAATGCCTTCTTGCCATATAAGCTATTCATCAGGTGAATCACAGATAGGAAAAATATTTTGCCAGTTGCCCAGGATTTTTAAAATGCTCCTCCTTGAACATATATATCTAAAAAGGCTGGTCAGTGAAGAAAGCATTTCATGTGTCATTTCCGATCATCGATATGGTTTGTTCCATAAAGATCTGATCAGTATACTCGTTATTCATCAGCTTAAAATAAAACTTCCACGGTTTTTGAAGCCAGCGGAAAAGATATTTGGGTGGATTCAATCCTGGTTTCTCAGAAGATTTGATCAGGTATGGATACCCGATTTTCCCGGGGAAGAGAGCATAGCCGGTAGTTTGTCCACACCCCTCCCTCCAATGGGTCATTTTTATAATATCGGGATCTTGTCAAGATTTTTATTGCCGGATGAAGAGGTGGTAACCGAAAAAAAGAAATGCTATGATATTATGGTTATTCTGTCCGGGCCTGAACCGCAAAGATCTTTATTGGAGAACGTTTTGATCGGGCAGTTGGAGCGCATGGACCACGAGGTGTTGTTTGTCAGAGGGATTGCCGAAGAGAAAACCTCCTTAAATAGTAAAAACATAAAATTTGTTTCTCATTTACCGTATCGTGATATGGCTGTTGCTTTTGCAGGTTCCGATCTTGTTATCTGCCGTTCGGGTTATTCATCCATTATGGATTTAATGGCTCTGGGAAAAAAGGCCCTGTTGATACCTACACCCGGCCAGACTGAACAGGAATACCTGGCTGAATATTTAAAAGCGCGGGGATATTTCTACAGCGAAAAACAAAAAACATTTGATATTTCCACTGCTCTGACTGCATCCCGGGAGTTTGATCCTCCTGAAATATCCGATTTTTCTCCGACGCTTCATGAACGTTTAAATTGGCTGGCTAAAGCGATTTAGAAAAATACAAAGGTAAACACAAGAACGGTTAATCCCAGTCCAAATCCCGTATAGATTTGGGGAGGTGTGTGGTGTTTCAGTATAAGCCTGGAGGTTCCCACAAGCCCGGCTATAAAAATTGAAGCCAGAAGGAAGTTAATAAGATTTGTTTCCAGGGTATAGCTAAAGGCTAGTATGGTACCTGTCAAAGCTCCTATCCCTGCCATATGCGCACTGATTTTCCACCTTAAAGTAATGAGGAATAAAAGGAAAATGGTGATGGCCCCGGCAAGTAAAATATTGGCTAAAGTTGAAGGCACATCCATTTGATACATTATCAAGTATCCTATAAAATAAAGAATGCCAATAGTGGCTAAAGGAATGATTCTTTCTTTTATGGTGTACATTTCAAAGCTTTTCAGAAGATTCTGGAACATGAACAAAGGAAGAAATGCCAGAGGTAACAGACAGGTGGTAATGAATACAATAATAAAAATTACTTTTTTTGCGTGGAAAGGCAGCATCGCAAAGTAGGTTTCGGAATTGAGAAGTATCAATAATCCGTAGGTGGGCATTAATAAAGGGTTGAATACGATAGAGATAATTTTGGCGATCAGTTTTGACATTTTTTTAGCCTTTTAGTTCTTTCCTTAGTCTTGCTACGGGAATATTCATTTGTTCCCTGTATTTGGACACTGTTCTTCTTGCAATTTTGTATCCCTGTTCCTTGAGTATCTCAGCGAGCTTTTCGTCTGTAAGGGGTTTTCTCTTGTCTTCATTATTAATATTTTCTTTCAGGATGGATTTTATTCGTCGGGTGGATACCTCTTCCCCGTCATCTTTTTGCATGCCTTCCGAAAAGAAATATTTGAGCGGATAAATACCAAATGGGGTTTGAATGTATTTGCTGTTAACCACCCGGGATATGGTGGATATGTCCAGATTCGTCTTATCTGCTATATCTTTCAGAATCATTGGTCTTAACCGGGATTCGTCTCCTGTCTGGAAAAATTCGTATTGGTAATCAAGGATGGCATGCATCGTGATTAGCAATGTATTTTGTCTTTGTTTAATTGAGTCAATGAACCATTTTGCTGCTTCAAGTTTCTGTTTGACGAAGCTTACAGCCTCTTTTTCTTCCCTGGTTTTATTTTGCTTGTTTTTCTGATATTCTTCCAGCATTGTACTGTAGTCCTTGTTGATATGCAGATCAGGCACATTCTTGCTGTTCAGGCTCAATTCCAGTTTCCCGTCGTTATTTTCCAGGATAAAATCGGGCACAATAGTCTGTATTGACCGGGTATCGGAACTGGTGTAAACGCTGCCCGGTTTGGGGTTTAATTTTAAAATTTCGTTAAAGGCCTCTTCCAACTGCTCTTCGCTTATTTTGAGCCGTGTAATAATTTTTTCATAATGCTTTTTGGTAAATTCATTGAAGTATTGTTCCAATATTTTTTTGGCCAGTTTTACCGAAGAACGTTGCTGATCCTTCTGTTTAATCTGAATAAGCAAACATTCCCGGAGGTTTCTGGCTCCTACTCCGGGAGGGTCCAGCTCCTGGATAATTTTTAATACCCTTTCCACTTCCTCTTCGTTTGCTTTGATATTTTGAGTAAAAGCCAGATCATTAACAATAGATTCCACTTTTCTTCTGAGATAACCATCTTCATCAATGTTTCCGATGATGTACTGGGCCAGGAGATGTTCTTTTTCAGTAAGATTTTTTAGTCCGATCTGATTTTCCAGATGTTCATGGAAAGAGGTGGTTTGTGAAAACGGGACTTCTTCTTTTTTATCATCCTTCGATACATTGCTTGATTGAAGCTTATAGGAGGGAATATCATCATCATTATTTATATAATCCTCAAATGAAAATTCATCCTGGTCGGCCTCATTTATCTGTTCTTCCTGTTCATCATACTTTTCTTCCTGTTCATCATACTTTTCCCCTTCTTCCAAAACGGGATTATCCTCTAATTCCTGCTTTACCCTCTGCTCAAGTTGTAAAGTAGGAATTTCCAGCATTTTGATCATCTGAATCTGCTGGGGAGAAAGCTTTTGAAGTAATTTTTGTTCTAAATTCTGTTTAAGCATAATGAACTAAACTTGCTAAAATTCTGCATTTTTAGGTGTTCTTGGAAAGGGAATGACATCCCGGATGTTATACATTCCGGTAATGAAAAGCATCAGCCTCTCAAAACCCAATCCAAAACCACTGTGAGGAACAGTACCGTATTTTCTGGTTTCCAGATACCACCATAAGTTTTCTTCAGGCAAATCCAATTCTTTGATTCTGTTATATAGCTTATCATATTCTTCTTCACGCTGAGATCCGCCAACTACTTCACCGATTTTTGGGAAAAGCAGATCCAGAGCCCGCACTGTTCTGCCATCATCATTCTGTTTCATATAAAAAGCCTTGATGTCTTTGGGATAATCGACCACAATCACAGGTCTTTTGAAATGTTTTTCCACCAGGTACTTTTCATGTTCTGCCTGAAGATCTACGCCCCATTCTACCGGGAACTCCCATTTTTGCTCCGCCTTTTCCAGAATGTCGATGGCTTCTGAATAGGTTATTCTTTTGTAGGTATTCTCTTTTACAAATTTCAAACGTTCAATTAACTCTTTATCGTACATTTTGTTAAGGAATTCAAGGTCATCGTAATTATGTTCCAGGGCATACTCTACCAAATATCTGGTGAAATCTTCCGTCAGATCCATGTTATCTTCATTATCGTAGAAGGCCATCTCAGGCTCAATCATCCAGAATTCTGCAAGGTGCCGGGGGGTATTGGAGTTTTCAGCACGGAATGTAGGGCCAAATGTATACACTTTTGATAAAGCCAAAGCTCCCAGTTCTGCTTCCAGTTGACCTGAAACCGTCAGGTTGGTCTCCTTTCCAAAGAAATCCTCGCTGTAATCAATGTTGTTGTCTCCATTCAATGGAGGGTTTTTAAGGTCCAGAGTAGTTACTTTGAACATTTCACCGGCACCTTCCGCATCGGAACCGGTTATGATGGGCGTATGTAAGTAATAAAAATCATTATCATTGAAATATTTGTGAATGGCGAATGACATGGCATGCCTCAGGCGTGTAACCGCACCGAATGTATTGGTGCGGAACCTTAGGTGGGCAATCTCTCTTAAGAATTCAAGGGAATGCCCTTTCTTCTGCAGCGGATATTCATCCGGGTCGGCTTCTCCGTAAAGTATAATGTCCTCAGCCACAATCTCTACATTCTGGCCTTTACCCATAGATTCCACCAATGTTCCCTTTACGCCAATGCCTGCTCCCGTATTGATGGCTTTTAACAGTTCAGGGTCAAAATTATCCACATCTACTACAATCTGTATATTGTGAATGGTTGATCCGTCATTAAGCGCAATGAAATTCACGTTTTTCTTACCTCGCTTTGTCCTGACCCACCCCTTAACAATGACTTCCTTGTTTAATTCTTCGCTGTTCAATAATTTCCTGATTGGCGTGTTCGTCCTCTCCATACTGTTTTTTTATTTTTTAAGTCTGTACAAAATTACAATTTTTCATCCTTTTAAATAGATTGCAATATAATAAAATATACCAACCTTCTGCTAACTTACTCCAGATATTAAAGATTTGCATTGGGTTGATTTTTTTTGTAATTTCATCAGGATATATCCTTTGTAACTTTTTATAACTTTTAGTATAGTTGACTCACTAAGAAATAATTATAATTAAACTTTACACGAATGAAATGGCATGTTGATTATGAGTTAATGGTAAGCGGAGATTCAAATGAAAAGGCATCGTGGGTTATCAATGATATTTTGGAAGAATTTGAAAGATTGGTTCCCGAAGGGCCACCTCTTGGTTATAAATCCATTTATTTGATAAATGATCCGGATGGTGGGCCAACCCTTTATTGGCCTCTCGGACGTGATTTTTACAAGATTGGATTAAATATTTCCGATATATTTTATAATCAGGTTGCTTTTCAGTTTTCCCAGGAATTTTGCAGAATTTATTGTGATCCCAGGATCAATAACTGGTTTATTGAGCTTATAGATCATGTTGCAGCTCTCTATATGCTGGAATATCTGGCAGAAAAATGGGAGGATAACCCGCCTGTTTCCGGTCTTGAGGATTATTACGAAAATTTTACCAGCTACCGCAGCAATCTTTTAGGTACTGCTTTTAGTAAGGTGGATATGGTGAAATATCAGATTTCCAATGAATGGGTTAAAAATCAGGTAAAAAAACTAATAAATCAGGAGAGTTACAACCGGGGTAAATTATTACTAATAGCTTATGAAATCCTTGGTCTTTTTAAAGAATCGGATGTAAACTGGAGAATATTGCCTTTTGTGGGGAAATGTTCCAATCCCGCACCTTCGTCCGATATTCATAATATGGTAACAAACAGAAAAACCGAACCTGATTTCAAAAGGTTATTGATGGAAGTACCAAAAGAGGTTTACCCCTTTGTTGAAAAACTGGTAAATAAATTAGGTGTCTTTGAAGAAGAAAAATCATAGAAACATTAATTCTTATGAGTGACAGAATCGTAACCATAGCAGTGAACAACTATTCAAGAGCCCAGGTATTGAAAAGCCGACTGAATGCAGAGGGCATTGAATGTTATCTGAAGAACGTAAACCTTTTACATTCAGCCATACCCGGAGGAGTGGAGGTGAGGGTTCATGAAGACGATATGGAAGAGGCATTAAGGATCGTAGAGAAAGTAAGTGAAGAATACCGGGAGGCAGACCGGCAGGAATCAGAGGAAGTTAAAGAGGTACAACGGATTTTGGTTCCTGTTGACTTTTCCATGTATTCAAAGAATGCCTGCCGATATGCCATTGGACTGGCAGAAAAGCTGAATGCAAATGTTAAGCTCCTTCATGTATATTACAATCCCATTGTCAATTCCATGCCTATGACTGATACTTACTATTATCAGGTCAATATGGATGAAATTATACGGGATATTGAGCTCCGGGCAAAGGAACGAATGGAGAAATTCTATCAGGAGATTAAAGATTGGATAGAAGAGCAGGAGATCAAAAATATATCAGTGGATTATACACTGGTCCGGGGCATATCTTATGAGGAAATTCTTATTCAGGCTGAAAATTATGATCCTGATGTGATTATTATAGGAACCCGCGGAAAAGGTGAAAAGTCGACGGATTTGATGGGAGGTGTAACCAGAAAAATTATTGAGAAGGCAACGGTTCCCGTTTTAGCTATCCCGGAAGCTTCGGAATATAAGGGAATAAGCAACATTAACATCATGTATATAACCGAATTTGATGATTCTGATTTTAATGCCATTCGTAAACTGATGGCTATCATGAGCCCTTTCAGTATTCGGTTGTATTGTGTTCATATTACTTCCATGGAAACCAATGCAGGGGATCAGGTAAAAATGGACAGGCTTAAAACACATATTCAGGAGGAATATGAACATCAGCATTTTGAATGCGACCTTATTGAAAGAGATGATAAGCTGAAAGGTATCCAGGAATTTATTGAACAAAAAAGCATTGATATCCTCTCATTGGTTACCCACAAACGGAATATTATAGAAAAGATATTTAACCCGGGGATCGAGAAGAAACTCCTCTTTCATACCAATGTGCCTTT
>JBNJFN010000153.1:0-1283 GCA_051746885.1 Bacteroidota bacterium
TTTAATGAAGGCATTTATATCATTGTATTACAAAAAGGAAGCCGGCAAATCAGCGAACGGGTGATCCTAAAGTAAAGTATATTATTGACTTTCCGTTACTCATGGAATGATCTTAATCTACTTTTGAATAAGTGCCTTGAGCAAAGTTTTCCTGTTTTTTAATGGTTCGGGTTAAATCCAGGAATGTATCCTTGTATTCAAACCATTTTTTAATATTTTTATCCGGCGAGGAGAAGGTTATTAATCCCAAACCATTACAATATGAAGTCACTTGAAACGGTTAAATGGGGTACCATAGGATGCGGAGATGTTACCGAGGTGAAGAGCGGCCCGGCCCTGCAAATGTGCGAAGGCTCGGAGTTGATCGCCGTGATGCGGCGAAATACAGAAAAGGCAGAGGATTACGCCCGCAGGCACCAAGTACCCAAATGGTACGATGATGCAGATAAACTCATAAATGATCCGGATGTCAATGCCATTTATGTAGCGACCCCTCCTGATACGCATTATTATTATACCATAAAAGCACTCAATGCAGGGAAACCGGTGTACGTTGAAAAGCCCATGGCAATGAATTATCGGCAGTGCAAAGAAATGACCGATATAGCTGAAAAGAATGATCTCCCTTTGTTTGTTGCATTTTATCGCCGGATGTTGCCCAATTTTCTAAAAGTAAAGGAGCTGTTGGAAGAAAATGCCATTGGTGATATCCGTTTTGTCAATCTCAGGCTTCATCTGCCTCCCGGTCCCGGAGATGATAAATCAGGGGAAAGGCCATGGCGCCTGAAGCCGGAGATTTCAGGAGGCGGATATTTTGTGGATCTTGCCCCTCATCAGTTGGATTTTCTCGATTATTTGTTCGGGCCCATTGTGAATCCCCGGGGAATTGCCCGTAACCAGGCGAATTTATATGAGCCGGAAGATATCGTCTCCGCTGTGTGGGAATTTGAATCATCATCAGCCATAGGCAGCGGCAACTGGTGCTTTACGCTGAATGAAACAAATGAAGAAGATGTCATTGAGGTTGTGGGTTCACAGGGAAGGATTGAATTGTCCTGTTTCGGCCATGCCAATGTTTACCTTACTCGCAATAAGCAAACTGAGACTTTTCAGTTCGAGAAGCCCAAACACGTGGAAAAGCCACTGATTCAGACAGTGGTATATGAACTGCGGGGAGTTGGTGAATGTCCATCCCACGGGTATAGTGGTGCCCGCACAAATTGGGTAATGGATCAAATTTTGGGAGATTATTATTCAAAGAAATAATAAGCAGTGCCTGTCAG
>JBNJFN010000153.1:1383-7227 GCA_051746885.1 Bacteroidota bacterium
CCGGGCGATGGATCTGCTCACCAACCTGCTGGATTGGTCGCGGGCACAATCGGGAAGAATTGAATTTAAACCGGAGTCTATTGAACTGGTAACGATAATCAATGAAGTAGCTGATTTATTAGAGGATACAGCTAAACAAAAATCAATAGCCATCTCTCAAAAATTACCCCATCATATTTCTGTTTATGCCGATAAAGAAATGGTAAGTACCATTTTAAGAAATCTGATCTCCAATGGGATAAAATTTACCAACCACGGAGGCGAAATCATTATTGATGCTGCACAAAAGGAGGATCATTTGGTTGTTTCGGTAGCTGATAATGGAGTGGGAATAAGCGAAGAAGACATCGATAAACTGTTTCGGCTTGATTATAGCTACTCCACCACAGGCACAAATAATGAGAAAGGTACCGGACTCGGCTTGTTGCTCTGTAAGGATTTTATAGAAATGCACGGAGGTAAAATATGGGCGGAATCACAGCCGGGAGCAGGGAGTGTATTTTATTTCTCCCTGCCTCAGGTTTTGGGTTGTGATTAAGGGGACTTTTCCATAATTAAATTCAAATTCGAATTGCTGTTTAAAATGGTGTTATCGTCTATTGCCACTTTCTTTTGATTTTCTATTATATAAGGAACGAATTGATATTCTTTCAGTAAATCAAGCATTTTGGCGGGTTCCAGGCCACCTTTACGCATATATTCGGGAGAAAATTCTGTAAGAATGTACGGTACACTGGATAAAAGTTTTGTTCCCCCCTGAAAAGCCTTATACTCGTAACCTTCAATATCAATTTTTAAAAATTTTATTTTATTAATATTCAGTCCCTCTTTATCTATAAAATCATCAAATTTAACTGTTTCAACTTCTATGGTGGATTGGGTATTAATATTTAACATGGAGTGTCTTCCCGTATTGCTGCTTTTGTAAAGATATAGGGTTTTCTTTTCTGTTTTGTCTGAAATCCCTTTTTGAACAGGAATAATGTTCTTGCGATTGTTTCTTTGGATATTATGGGTTAAGCAGTGGAAATTATCCGGGTCCGGCTCAAATGCATAGATAAAAACGTTGGCTGGAGTCATTTTGTCAAACAGTACAGAATACCATCCTATATTTGCTCCTACATCCAAAATGATGTCATCGTCTTCGAACTTTAAATTTTCAATTAGGAAATCGGATAATTCTTCTTCGTAAATGCCTCTCTTATAAATTTTTCTTCCACCCCCGTCCTGGGTTTTGAATTTCATTTCCATACCATATTTCTTCGATCGCCCTATCAGGTATTTTCGGGCTAACACAAAACGATTCATTATATATGAACCGGCCCGTAGAAAATATCGTACATTGTTCATGGCTTTGTTTATAAACATTCATTTCTGCATTCGGGCTCCAAAATTAATAAATTGACATAAAGAAGAACGTTTCTTTACACTGAATTTTATGAATCAGGCGCTTTCGATGATTAAGAGGGAAAACAGTTTATTGATAACATGGCGGGTATGATACACCTTCCGAATGTTTAATTTGTGTTGTAAGTCCTTCTCAGTTTAGCCCAGTTTTGCTTTTTATAGTTTTTATGATAATGCCCTGGGGTTTATCTAATTCCACCCCAGGGTTCCCTCCATATTTCTTTAAAATTGTATGGGCTCACTCTTGCGATCTCTCAGATCGATGAATGCACCCCTGTTATCAGTGAGTGAACCCGGGTTAACCAGCCAGCTTTTTCCGACCATTTATTATATCCGCAATTTCAGCACAAAAAATTTTTCACCATTATGACAGTAATGACCATGGTGATTTGTATACAAACGAGTACCTGATTGCACTGGCGTGTAATGAAAGGTGCAGTCAGTTCACCAGGCTCATGAGTACTAAGGCAGTTGAGGTCAATTTCCCGGTAAAAGCTGCTGAAGTGCAGCGCCCGTTAATCGCGGTTTACCTTCACATTCCTGAACATGTATGAGTTGTCACTTAGCCTCAAATCTTTGCCGCTGGAAGTAGTCACGTTCCTGAGAATGACCTCCTCGGTTATGACATAGGGAAACTCCTCCACATATGAATCGTCGGTCATTTGTGGATTGAAATTTCCAAAAATGGCGGGGCCTTTATAGTCCTCCGGATGATTGGAGTCGTCGATATGGAGGTTTTCGATGGTGATCTTTTCCGGCATATAACAGGTGTAGCCGAAATCATGCTGTCCGGTATTGGTTCCGCCTATCAGGCTCGCACTGGTTGTTCTGCCACCTGAAGGCACGAATTTGCAATTGCGGATGATGAATTCTCCCTGCCATGTGCTGCCATAGTCGGAGCGCAGATTGACCAAACTCCTTCCGTAGATGGTGGAATTCTCCACGGTAAAGGTCCCGCTGCCGATGGCGTTTATTCCCTGGTGCCCCAGGGTCGATTTGCGTATGGTGGCATTGGCAACTCCCATGTGGGCATCGAACCGGGAAAAGGTGCAATTGTCCAAAACAAGATTCTTGCAGTAATTGGATCCCATGAGTCCCCAGTATGTACGATCGTTGATGTCATTCGTCTGGCTGCAGTTCACGAATGACAAGTTGAGGGCACGGTTGAGGGAGATATCGTAACTGCCCATGGAAACCGTATCTCCTGCCGAGCCAATGGTCTGGTACGTTTTATGTCCGGTCAGGATGGTGTTCTGTACTGTAACATAGGCGCAGTCGCGGATATTTAAGAAGCCGCCATAGGGCGCGCCATGGTCTCCTTCTCCTTTGACATGGTGTTCCAACCCATCCACAAGAACATTGGAACGCCTGATAGCAATTCCCCGGCTGTAGTAGGTATATCTGGATTCTGCCCTGTTGGCGATTGTGGTAAAACGTCCTCCGGTAATGTTGAGCGTCGTATCGTTAATGGGAAGGGCGGTAATGTCCGTGATCTGGTCAAAGTCCCAGATGATCGGAGCGTCCATATCGATATTGCCGTCTTTGTCAACGATAAAAATATCAGTCTGTGGAGATCCATCGTTTTGGTTCGGCCCATAACGGATGTAACGTCTAACCTGGGAATTGGTAACGGTGATAAGGCAGGGGCCGGGCAAGGATACGTCAATTTTTTCCTGATTCTTCTTAAGGGAAGATAAACCCTCAATATCAAATGGTTGCAGGTCGGAGCTAACCAGGAAAACATGTGCATTACGGTTTTCGACTTCGGTATCATCAATGATAAAGTCAGCCGTGCCGAAATCGGTGTCGGTCTGGATGACCGCCGTGCGGTCTTTTCCACCGATGTAGTATGTGGCCCCCTTGTCGGCTTTCACTGGAAGATCTTGCTGATTGGCGAACGCATGGGCTGCAGCGATGGCGTCTATATCATCGGTCTTGCCATCGCCCTTGGCGCCGAAATCACTATAGCGGACCATCCCATTGGCTTTAAATTTCCGGGCATCCTTTCTGGATACATTTATAAGTAATTCCCCGTCTTCATTTGAGCTTACCTGGGTCTTATTCTTTTTGGATGTTATAACCACATTTTCAAGGGGACTTTTGGTCTGCGCCTGTGTCATACTGAATACACCGGACAATAAAAAGAAAAATAAGAGCACGTTTTTCATCACACAAGTATTTTTTATTTAATTAATTTAATCAATTTCCGAAAAGATAAATAATATTGTTCGAGACAATATTAATATGAGATCCAAATTAATGCCCAAATATCATCAAAATTTAAAAATTTAAAGCATAAACATAAAAAATTCTCTAAAATCGTACTATCTACTAATCACACATGCCATTCGGTCAGAGCTCCTTTGTGTGCCGGTCAGCTCTCATTCAGGCAAACAACACAGGGATGGAGCGGATCTTCCGGAAGACTGCGCTACATCTTCGCATCGCCACCGATCAGAACTTCATTTTATATGCAGAAGATCAATGGACAAGACCGTGGGAGAGGTGGACAAGACTGTGGGAATACCGGACAAGACCGTGGCGAAGGTGTACAAGACCGTGGCGGAAGTGCACAAGACTGTGGCAAAGGTGTACAAGACTGTGGGAGTGCTGCACAAGACTGTGGCAGAGGTGTACAAGACTGTGGGATCGTTGTACAAGACCGTGGTAAAAGTGGACAAAAGCGTGGGTAAGGTGTACAAGGGTGTGGCAGAGGTGCACAGAACCGTGGGAATGGTGTACAATGCCGTGGGAATCATGGGCAAATGTAAGGGAAAAGTGTACAAGCTCCCTGGTAAGAAGTACAAACATTGAAACTTGTTACCCATGGCCGGGGGTATGGTATATGAAAGCAAGGATAAGCCATCCATGGTTTTTAGAGGTATAAATACACGATAAAGTGTAATTCCTGGTGCATGCAAACTAAAAACAGCGGGGTGACCCCGCCGTAAAAAGATTTCTACCCAGCCGTAGGTTCTTCCTCTTCTCCTTTTGGTTTGCCGCTTCTGGCATTTAAGTTTTTAACAAGCCGGGTAAAGCTAAACTGGTTTCTCTTTTCCGGATCTTTAGAATAAAACGAATAGGCTATTTTACAGATCCCGATCACCTCTTCATAAAGCGCATTGCAGAAATCAATGGTTTCATTGTTCATGGCACGGGCTGTAACTTTGGCTTCCTCCTGCCTGACGTTGGCCTCATATAACTCCTCAGTCCGGGCGATGATACGGTCGATAATCACAGGATTGATGCCTGTTGCCGTGATGCGTGCTTTCAAGGTTTCACTCATGCCCTGGCGGAAGGCAAAATGCATCTTGATCAATTCTTCCTGGTCCCTGTTAACGGCCCTTTTGTAATACTTGGGGTATCCCAGCTTATAAAGTATCTGACCGGTTTCATCCTTATCAAACTTAACCTTGATCATCTGCTGGATTATTTTCAGATCATCCAGTGCCGGGTCCATCATGTTATTAAGGGTCAACGTTGCATCCAGCATTCCTTCCTCCGGATTCATCCCCAGCATTACCATTGCCTGAAGGCATTGGTCTTTGAGATTGTTAAGATAGGGTTCGGTCAGGCTTGTGTCAATCTGCGAGAGGGCATCAAGATTGTTTTTAATGTTTTCTACTGCGATGCGACAGGCGATAGCTGTATCGCCATCCTGGAAAGGGTACGATCTTTTTCTTGCCATAGTATATGATTTTTAAGATTAAACATAAACACCCCGGCAAGATATATAAAAAATCAACACGTGTCAAATTTCATCCTCTGGCTGCCAGAATTTAGACTCAAATGTCCGATATTCGGAATTCCTTAATCCATCTGGCATTCAGAGCATGAAAAGGCATATTCCTTGTTTATAAAAATCGACCTTTTTGGTCCTCTGAAAGGCAGATGTTTACAGGGCTATACTGAAAAAATGACGAAAGATGAAAAATTTTTTCCTGAAATACTTGCGTGGTTCATTTCCAGGTGATTTTTATTATTTTTGTTTATAGGAATGAATTGTAAATCGAACTGTTCTGTGCATCAAAAGGCCCACATAACGCTTACTCCGGGAGTTCATCGTCAAAAAGAGGTAATTCTTATTCAGTTTGATTATAGTAAGGAAATTTATTCCAAAATCAAGACAAACCCTAAAGCCCAATGGAGTCAGACCCGGAAAAGCTGGTATATTCCCAGGGAAGATTTTGACTTGCGTATCAACGCAATCAAGTTCTATTATGAAAAGGTATTGGGAAGGGAGAAAACCTATTATAACATCGACCGGCCCCGTAGGGAAAGAAAATTGCCGGACGTATTGAGCAAGGATGAAGTAGGAGCGATGCTCAGGGCTACCAGAAATACTAAGCATAAATGCATCCTTGCCCTGATCTATTCCTGCGGATTGCGGCGTGGAGAGCTGATCAACCTAAAGCTGGAGGATGTTGATTCGAAAAG
>JBNJFN010000154.1:0-7194 GCA_051746885.1 Bacteroidota bacterium
CTACCCCTTATACTCACAGTGACACAAAACCTGTTGGCTCTACTAATATTGTAAGATTAACAAAGGAAGGCTATGAGGATTTAACTACCAGCTTTTCCAGAAATGAAGAAGTGGATGTTGGTGCTGTTATTGGTGGAATATTTTTCTTGTTCCCGTTTCTGTGGACTATGAAATATAAGCCTTTTCATAATTATGAATTGATAGAGAAATAAACTTTCATCCCTCCCGGAAGCACTCAATCCATCAGTATTAAGTGACCGTTTTTAATTGTCTCTGTCAACTGGTTCATAAACCGTGATGCGGGGGCTCCATCAACTATATCATGGTCAAATGATACGGTCAGGCAAAGATGTTCCCTTGTCACAAACTGGTTATCAAACTCTACCACCTTATTATTAATACTGTTTGAATGAAGCATTTACACATACACATTGTTTATTTACACAAGATCATTGAAAATAATCTGAATAAGGTTCGCACTCATTGAAATACTGCTTTGGACTCATGCCGGATAACTTTTGAAAATCATTTGTCATATGTGCCTGGTCATAATAACCACATTGATAAGTAAGATTTGTGAGGCTAAGGCTTTGATCCTTTGCTTTTATATCAATTGCATTTTGAAAGCGGATAATTTTTAAAAATTGTTTGGGTGATGTTCCGATAAGATTTGAGAAAATGCGTTCAAACTGTTTCCGGCTATAACAGGCATCCGAGGCCAGATCGTCAATATTCACAAGGCCTTTCGATTGGTTTATCCTGAATATGCTATTACTGATTCTTTCATAATTGCTTTTCAATACCCGGTTCTTCAGAATATTTAATAAGCAGTTCTCAATTACTATTATTCTCTCTGTGAATGATCCGGCTTCATACAGCCTGGTTTCCAGCTTATTTACTTCATTTTTAAATATTAATTCAAAAGGAACATTTTGATTATATAATTCCTCTAAAGGAATATCCAGAAAAAAGGACAAGCCATGCGGCTTAAAGATGATTGAAAACAGGGAAATATTTCCGGTAATTTTTATATCGTAAAATTCATTCAGCTGACCGCTTATTAAGCTGCATTCATTAATTGATTTTTTCCGGTTTGATGAAACCGGTTTATCTCCAAAATAAAAGATAAGTTCAGGTAATCCGCTTGGAACAATTCGCTGAATATGTTGTCTGCCATCAGGAATACAATTTTCCAGAGTCCAGTAATGTTTTATGAACTTTGATAACTGCAATGATGGTTTTGAAATATTATATATCATTTCACTTAATAAGGCCTGCAAATTTAATATTTTAAAACCGGGATTATGAGTCTGCACCGGCATATTCATAATCCCGGATCATCAGCTACTTATCTCCGTAAAGACCTGCCCTGTTCCCTTCGCAGTCAATAAATACAGCAAAGTAAGCCCTTCCTTCGGCCTCAATTTTTGTTTTTGGCTGAACAATTGTTCCACCGTTTGTTTTAATTCTTTCAATTGTCCCTTCAAGATCATTTCCCGCATTAAAACTCACCAGTACTCCATCTTTACCCGGTTTAAAGTCAGGGGCAAAAGAAATTGCTCCTTCCCCACCCGGGAAGCATGCCATCTTTTCTTCACCACAATCAATTGTCTGTAGTTCGATCTTCAGTACTGATCTGTAAAATCTTACGGCTCTTTCAAAATCCAGTGTTGGGATTTCAACCCATGAAATTAGTCTTGTCATTGTTTAATATTTTGGTTAAAAAAAAGTTCATGACAAAAATAATTTCATCCGTAGGGTCAAAATTGGAAAATCGGGACATGTTTTCACAAACACTATGACCATACATAATAATCATTACCGGCGAAGTCAATACCTGCTTATCATCCGGACCTGCAAACTAACCTGAATACTTTTTATTTCGGGCAGATTTTTAGTTCTTTTTAGCTATTACTTTTATTGAATAAGAAGTAACAATGCCGCCTGTCAATCCGCCAATCAGAACATCTCCGAAATTAAATCTTGTAACCACTTCACAATTGCCATCGCCCGGTGTATTAACATTTGTTCTGCCAACAGGTACCAGTCCCCAGAACAGCCATAACTGCTTTCCCTTTGCATAAATGTATTCCTGACCCCGGGTTTCGGTATAATTTCCGACACTTGTTTTCAATATTATTCATTTTCTCACAATGCACTGCACATTACTACAAGGTAAAAAGTGACTAAAACCGGATTATCCACAACCAGAAGTGGTGGCTGTAATCCCAATTTCTACTTCGTACCACGACCAGAGCAAAATAAGCTTCAAAGATAAAAAACATGTTTCAAAGCTCAATTACTGTACATTAAATCTGTGCAACATCAAATACAATTTTACCCTTAATCTCAGCTTTTTCAATTTTTTCATGAACCTCTTTAGCTTTTTCCAAAGCAAAATGATCTGCAATCTCAGGTTTGATTGCACCGTCTTCAAGCAGCCCAAATAATTTTTGCAAATCCTCTTTAAACCACTCAGGGTGTTTTTTTCGTAATGCACCAATGGAATAGAAACCTGCCTTTCTTCTGTTTGGCAAAATATTCCATAACATTATTCTCACAAAATCCATTGGAATACTGCCTCCTTTGCCCATAACAGCATTATAAAACCCAAATGCAAGCAGTTTTCCTCCGGGTCTCAATGATTTAAATGACCTTTTGAAGTTCTCACCACCAATTGGATCAAAAACAGCATCAACCCCATCATTTGTCAATTCATGGATACTTTTTACAAAATCTTCTTCTTTGTAATCAATGGGAATGCCACCCTGTTTTTTTATTAAATCATGTTTTGACCCGGAAGCTGTTCCGTATATTTTTAAACCGAGAAGTTTGCCTAACTGAAGCATTGCTATTCCCACCGCACCACCGGCTCCATGAATCAGGATACTTTTCCCCTCAGTCATCCTGGTAACCCGATGCAACATCTGGTAAGCAGTCATATATGAAAGAATCAGTGTAACCGCCTCAGAAGCATCAACATCAGGAGGTAATAGTGTCAATCTTTCTGCAGGCAGGCAAATATATTCTGAGTAGGCTCCAATAACCGTCATATCTGCTACCCTGTCCCCGACCTTGACTCCCTTTACACCTTTACCCTGCTTATCGACAATACCAACCATGTCATAACCAGGAGAAAATGGCGGTTTGTCTTTTACGTCCGGGTACTTCCCCTTCCTTATCATTATATCCGTAAAATTTGCACTGGTCTTTAACACTCTTACCCTGACCTCTCCTTCCTTTGGCTCAGGTAAGGCATTTTCTTCGACCATTTGCATTACCCTTGGTTCCCCAAAACCTGTTATTATTATCCGTTTATAAGCCATAAGAACTGAAAAATTAATTATAAGTCCATAATATTTGCCAACATCTACTCTGTCAAACACCCGGAGAGATCCTCTTTCAGGCTTGTTTCACAGTCTAAAGATAATTTTTTCTTTAATTAACCAGGCATCTATGCTAATTGCTGTGAATGGAAATTACAATTGCAGAGAAATGCATTACAAAGTCCTGATATAATTTATTAATAGCTGCAAAGGTACCAGTCATTGGCCATTTAGCTAAGATAATCAGTATATATACAGACAGCTTAAATCATAATCCAGGATTAGAGAATTTCAATAAAGAATATCAAATGATAAGAATGTGTGAATGATGTAACTTATTAATATTGTTATGTAATGCTTTCCGGCGCCAATGGCGGAGTTACCCTGGAGGGTAACACCATTGTAAAGCATTAAAAATTTACATAAGAATAAAAAAAGAGCTGTCCTGAAGAGGCGGCTTTTTTATACCATTTAATAATAACTCTTAATTGCAATTGAACAGAAAAAACTCCGGGAAGTATTCCGGTTAGCAGCACAGGACTACATCATCAAATTAAGAATATAAAACTAAACTTTTCTCAATCTTAATGCATTAGAGATAACCGAAACTGAGCTGAAGCTCATAGCAGCAGCAGCTATGATCGGGCTGAGCAATATTCCGAAAAACGGGAACAGTATTCCGGCAGCTATCGGAACACCAAGGGCATTGTAAACAAAAGCAAAGAACAGATTCTGTTTGATGTTTCGCATGACTTTATGGCTCAGCTCACGAGCCCGGAGTATACCATCCAGGTCTCCTTTTACCAGTGTTATTTCAGCACTCTGCATGGCAATATCGGTGCCGGTTCCCATAGCAATACCCACATCAGCCTGTTCAAGCGCCGGAGCATCGTTGATTCCATCACCTGCCATGGCAACTTTTTGACCTTGCGACTGCAATTCCTTCACTTTATCGAACTTATCTTCAGGCAGGCAGTCTGCCTCATAGCCATCCAGTTTTAATTCTTCCGCCACTGCTTTGGCTGTATATTTATTGTCGCCGGTAAGCATAAAGACCTTTACGCCCATTTCCTGTAATTCCCGTATCGCTCCGGCAGAAGATTCTTTAATGGTATCAGCTACGCTTACAATCCCCTCTACCCTGTTTCCGATTATAAGAAACATAACAGTCTGACCGGTCAGCTGCCATTCTTTCACTATTTCCTGCTGTTCCTCTGTGAGTGTTGCGTCAAAATCATCAGTCAACCTGCTGTTTCCCAGGCCGACATTTTTACCTTCAATAATTCCTTTTACGCCTTTACCGGTAATTGCTTCAAATTGTTCTGTCTTTTGCAGACGGATCCCCTTTTCTTTTGCACTTCTTACAATTGCTTCCGCAACCGGGTGTTCGCTGCTGGCGTCAACTGAAGCAGCTATCCTGAGTATATCTGTATCGGATAATTCTCCAAACGAGCGGAAAGATTTTAATGCCGGTTTGCCTTCGGTAATTGTCCCGGTTTTATCGATAATAAGGGTATTTACCTTATTCATCTCTTCAATGGCCCTGGCATCTTTTACCAGCACGCCGGCCTGAGCCATCCTTCCGGAACCTACCATTATTGACATTGGTGTAGCCAGGCCTAAAGCACAGGGACAGGCTATAATAAGTACAGCTATTGCATTTACAAATGCGTAAACATAAGCCGGCTCGGGACCCCAGACAGCCCAGACGGCAAAGGTGATAATAGCAACACCAACAACAATCTGAACAAAGTATTTAGCCACCACATCTGCCAGTTTCTGTATAGGCGCACGCGAACGGCTGGCCTGGTTGACCATCTCAATTATTTGAGCAAGAAGGGTGTCTTCGCCTACCTTTTCAGCTCTCATCTCGAACGAAGTATTCCCGTTTATCGTTCCAGCAGTAAGCTTGTCATCTTGAGATTTATCCACCGGGATAGGTTCACCGGATATCATACTTTCATCAATTACGGCTGTTCCGGCTGTGAGCATCCCATCTACCGGTATTTTCTCTCCGGGCCGCACCCTTAAAATATCACCTTCCTGTACTTCTTCAAGGGGTATTTCTGTTTCTTCTCCCTTACGGATCACCCTTGCCACTGGTGGCACCAGGTTCAATAGGGCCTTTATGGCAGAATTGGTTTTGCTGTGAGCACGGAGTTCCAGTACCTGGCCGAGTAAAACCAGTGTGAGAATAACGGCTGCAGCTTCGAAATAAAGGTGAACGTTACCCGATGCATCTTTGAACTGCTCAGGGAAAGCACCGGGTATGATCAGGGCAAACACACTGAAAAGGTAAGCAGCGCCAACACCTATGGATATTAATGTCCACATGTTAGGACTCCGGCGTACAACAGAACTCCAGCCTCTCTTAAAAAATTCACGACTGGAATAGAAAACAACAGGTGTAGCCAGGATAAATTGAACCCAGCCCCACACTCTTTTTGGAGCTATCTCATCCAGCTTAAGAAAGGTAAAAAAGTCTGACATGGCTATAATAAATACCGGTATGCTCAGCCCCACTGCCACCCAGAATTTTTTGGCCATTTTTTTATATGCTTTCTCCTCTTCGCTGGTTTCTTCTGCTCTCTCAGAGACTAAAGCCATTCCGCATTTCGGGCAACTCCCGGGACTGTCCTTTTTTATTTCAGGATGCATCGGGCAGGTGTATTTGGTTTTCTTACTACCCGGTACCTGTTTAGTTTCTTCTTTCTTAAGATGCATCCCGCAAACGGGACAATCGCCCGGCTTATCATATGTTTTATCACCTTCACAGCGCATAGGGCAAAAATATTTGCCGCCACTTGCCGGATCAGTGTGCTGGTTATGCTCATGTTTGTGTTCACCATGGTGGTGATGTTCATGCTCATGATTATCTCCTCCAACCGGAACCAGGTGCATATTGCACACAGGGCATTTCCCAGGATGATCATAGATTTTATCGCCCTCGCATTTCATGGGGCAATAATATTTATTTTGCATATTATGCTCCATCTATCGATATTAAATTAATACCCCTATTTTTTTTTATAATGATGATACAACGCGTTCAAGTTTTGCCCTAATCTCGCCGGCAATAACAGCCACTTCCTTATTATCAACGGCCTTCATCGAAGCTACCGGGTCAACGGCGGCCACTTCCACCTGGCCCTTGCCGGTTTCCTGTACTACTACATTACAGGGAAGCATGGTGCCAATCTTATCTTCCTGCTGCAGAGCTTTATAGGCAAGCGGCGGGTTACATGCACCAAGGATCTTGTATTTCCTGAAATCAACATCCACTTTTTCCCTTAGCTTTTGCTGCATATCAATTTCGGATAGTACTCCAAAACCTTCTTTTTTTAATGCTTCTGTTACCAGCTCCAAAGCATCGTCGAACTCTGCTGAAATTGTTTTATTTATGTAATAAGCCATATTAATTAAGTATTAATGATTAAGATTTATGAATGTCTGAAAAAGTACCCGGATATCTTTGTTTTCATGGCTTCAGCACCACAAAATGCTTGCCGGTAGCCAAACTGCCATGACCTTCCGGTATTATAAAAGATAACAATATAGAAAGCTCTCTCTTCATTACTTATTTAAACACAGAAACACACAAAATGTTTGGTTTTTATCACATCCTCACCATTCTTTCAATGCGCTAGATTATCTTTATATTTCATTTTCCTGGTTGTCCCTTATAAAACGGGCCGGAAAGATAACAGACCGCGGATTTGGATGTGGAACTTAAAATACCACCGGGTACAGGATATGCCAGACTGCATACTCGCCTATCCGTAAAAAATAGGCTGTAATAAAACCGTATTTCCGGATATAGGTAATAGATACCAGGTTGAAAATAAGAACGAATACTGACATCGGAATG
>JBNJFN010000155.1:0-7153 GCA_051746885.1 Bacteroidota bacterium
CCCTGGCATGTCAATGCTGTAGAGACAACTTCAGATGGGCAGTTATGGATTGGTACCCGCTCGAATGGTTTGTATGTTTCAGATGACAAAGATTCTTTTCAATTTGTTGGTCTGGCTGAGGAGAATCCGCGATACGAATCAAAAAAGTTCATGGTCAAATCTTTGTATGAAGATGAGACCGGCTTGATCTTGGTTAGCTTAGAATCCGGGGTTTATGTGGTGGTGGAAAATGAGAGCGGTAAAAGGGAACTTAAGAATGCTGCCGATGTATGGGAAAGCGAAGGCCTTCGTGGTCTGCGTAAAGTACTTGATGTAAGGAGAGAAGGTGATGATTTGTGGGTGGGGACTCAGCAGGATGGATTGTATTGGTTTCAGGAGCAAGACGGGAAATACCGTGTAAGGAAGAGGTTTTATACAGGAAATAATGCCATTCAGGATAACAGGGTTTCCACCCTCAAGTATGACTCAGATGGCCATTTATGGGTAGGTACCTATAAAGGGTTGTACCGTTTCGACAAACAAGATTCTGCTCTTATTGATGCAAGTCAGTTGCTTAATAACAAACAGGATTTTTTGTGTGATATCATTCTTTCTTGCGAGGTGGATTCACTTAACCGGATTTGGGTGGGAACTCCATGTAGCCTCAATAGCCTAATTCCCGACGGCAGCGGACAATACATTTTGAAGGAATATACTCAAGAAGATGGACTCACAGATGATTATATCAATGCTGTGAAAACGTCCGGAAAATTTATATGGGCAAGCACGAATGCCGGAATTTCCCGGTTTAATTCCGAATCAGAAGTGTTCAGAAATTATGATGTGAGTGATGGGGTCGGTGACTATAACTTTGCAGAGAATTCTTGTGCAAAAGATAATGAGGGGATCATCTACTTTGGCGGCTATTCCGATCTTACTTTCTTTAATCCCGCCGGGCTTGAGGAGAATAGCATGAAGCCCTCCATTGTAATTACTGATTTCCGGGTGATGAATCAACCTGTTCCTGTTTCGGAGGATGGTATTTTGCCGGTATCCATTAATGAGACAAAAAATATTACACTGAATTATAAGCAGAAAGAGTTTTCTTTTGAAATTGCTGCCTTGGACTATAAATCTCCTGGAAATAATCAGTATGCTTATCGTTTAATGGATGAAAACGGAGATGGAGAGTGGGTCTATATCGGACAACGCAGGCATATATCATTTAATAATCTTGAGTCCGGAAATTACACACTGCAATTGGCCGGATCTAACAGTAACGGGGTGTGGAACCGAAATGGCAGGAGTCTAAAAATAACCATCCTGCCTCCGCCATGGGAAACCTGGTATGCTTTTGTCATATATCTTGTCGTTTTACTGGGAATTGTCACCATGATAAACCGTATTTCTCTGCGGCAGGAGCGATTAAAAAACCAGGCCAGGATGGAGCATGTAAACCGCATGCAGGAACATGAACTTAATGAATACAAGCTTAGCTTCTTTACAGATATTTCACATGAATTAAAAACACCGCTAACGTTGATTCAGGGACCGGTTGAGGAGTTAAGGAAAAAAGAGTTCGCGTCCATGAGTCCCACTTTTTTTCAAAAGCGCGTGCATTTGATTCACAATAATGTCGTGAAGTTACTTGATTTGCTGAATCAGCTGCTTGAGTTTAGAAAAGTAGAAGTGGGACATACCAAATTATCGGCTTCAAAGTCGGATGTTGTTACTTTTTTCTCTTCTATCTGTCGTGCATGGGAGAATAGTGCAAAATCCAGGGGGATTGAGTTTTCTTGTGAGAGAAAAATCAAAAATGCATTCATCTGGTTTGATTCAGCCAAACTTGACATTATCTTGAATAATTTATTATCGAATGCCTTTAAGTACTGTGGCAAACCGGGAAAAGTTAAACTGACACTAACCGATGATGACGATTCGGTGATTCTGTCCGTTGCTAATAACGGGGAAAATATTGCAGAAAACGATCTTGATAAATTATTCGACCGGTTTTATCAGACTTCCGGCCATGTTAGAAAAAGAGGGTATGGAATAGGTTTGTTCCTAGTTAAAAAATTTGTGGAGCTGCACAAGGGGAGCGTTGGTGTAGAGAGTTTGCCCGGCGAGATGATCACTTTTACGGTAAAGCTTCCAAAGGGAGACAGTCATTTGACCGAGGAAGAGAAAGTGCAGTCTTCGGGTGTTGAAGTTAAAGAAGGCGAAAGAGCAGTTATAGTCCAACCGGAACAGGAGTTTAAACCACACGTTTCAAAAACCATAAAAGGAACCAAAGTTCTGGTGGTGGAAGATAATCCGGAAGTCCGGGATTATATCAGTAGTTTACTGGGCGATGACTTTGAAGTGATAACCTCAGAAGATGGGCTGTCGGGATATGATGCGGTGATTGAATCTGTACCGGATCTGGTGATTTCAGATGTGATGATGCCTAAATCGGATGGTTACGAGCTCTGTTCACGTATTAGGAAAAATGAAAATACGGCGCACATTCCGGTAATTCTGCTTACAGCAAAGGATAAATCCGATGATCATCTGATGGGAACACGCAAAGGAGCAGATGCCTATCTTACCAAGCCTTTTGATCCGGTTTTGTTATTGGAAAAGGTCAATCAACTGATCGTCTCCCGCGTTTTTCTGGCGGGGAAATACAAAAGAAAGCTCAACCTCGATCCGGTCAATAAAGAGATAACTTCGGATGATGAAAAAATGATAAAGTGTGTGATTCGTATCATAGAAAAACATGCGGATAATCCGGATTTGGATTCTGATTTTGTGGCAGGAGAGATGGGTATGAGCATTTCTACCTTTTATCGGAAAATGAAAAAAACGGTTGATCAGACTCCCGGAGAATTTATAAAAACGACTCGTTTAAAGTTAGCAGCCCGTTACCTGAGGGAAACCAATCTGACGATTACTGAAATTGTAGAGAAGATAGGGTACTCCGATATAAGAAACTTCAGAAAAAGCTTCAAAAATGAATTTCAACTGTCACCGACCGACTACAGGAAAAATAGTGAATAGTCATTGAATTTATTAAAATATTGATTCAAAGAGGTGCGGCGAGTGACAGCCTCCCGTGAAATTTTGAGCATGATGTGTAAATGACAAACCTGAATGGCAGTGACTGCGACGCTCTGAAAGGGACCAATCTATACCGTGGGCAATTTCCGGCGGGCTTTTCTGGGAACTGCACTTAAAATTGTGTTTATAATCCTGTTGAAGCACTTCTCTTCCGCGATATTTTCGATTTGTTTTTATTGGTGAAATTTAACAAATAGAATTTTGTTTTTCCTGGGGATTATTTTTGAATCTGATTGTTTTTTTAATGTTTTTTATTGTGACGTATTCTTGTTTTTGAAGCTTTAAGAGTCTGTAAAACAATGCAAAAACATTTTAAAGTGAATGATTTTACCCCTTATTTTGAAAAAAAATCAAGATGCTTAAAGAATGATTTTGCTACCTCAAATGAGTATTTTTTGCTTTGACAATGTTAAAAAATGTGGGAATTTGCAATCGTAAATATATCACTTTCATACACTCATTTTTGTTCATGAAAAGAATCATAAATATAATTTCTAAAGAGGTAAGCCATATCATAACCAAGCATCATAAACTATTGCTCTATTTGATGTATGGTATACTTATAACTTGGTTAACCATTTTATTTCTTGTTTTTTAAAGTGAGAATACCTGTTGAAAGATACAATGTATATTTTGATTATTTTATTAAAAATTAATTCTATGAGAAAAATTCTGAGATGGAAAAGTTTAATCTTGTCCCTTATAATGTTATTTGGCATGGGAAGTGTCATTGAGGCCCAGGAGATGGAGGTCTCAGGGACAGTAACTGACACGGAAGGCAGTCCGATTCCCGGAGTCACTGTTGTCAGCAAAGGAACTTCTTCCGGGACCATAACTGACAGTGAAGGAAAGTATACCTTGTCGGTTGATGGTGATGGTGTTTTGGTCTTTAGTTTTGTTGGGATGCAAACTGAAGAAATCGCCGTTGATGGCCGGAGTGTTGTTGATGTGACTATGCAGTCCTCCGTCCAGGATTTGGCCGAGGTTCAGGTAGTTGGTTATGGTCGACAGAAAAAGGTCTCTGTAACAGGGTCAATTACCTCTGTGGGATCGGATGAACTGGTTAAATCTCCTTCATCAAGTGTGGCCAATTCTTTGGCAGGCAAAGTAACCGGACTTTCTTCCATTCAATTTTCAGGGGAACCCGGTGCTGATGATCCCAGTATTTACGTTCGAGGAGTTGCCTCTCTTTCGGAGGACAGGTCTGAACCTTTGATGATTGTTGATGGGGTCGAGCGGTCTTTTATGGATTTGGATCCGGAAGAGATTGAAAGTATTTCTGTTATGAAAGATGCTTCTGCAACAGCTGTATATGGAGTAAAAGGTGCGAATGGGGTTATTATTGTAGAAACCAAACGGGGAGAAAAAGGGAAGGCTCAAATTACCGCCAGTTTTTCGACTGGAATTCAGGAGCCTACCCGTTTGCTGGATTTTGCAGATAGTTATACCTATGCTCAGCGTTACAATGAAGCGGAGTTGAATGATGATCCTTCCCTTACAGAAGATGATTTAAGGTTTTCCCCTGAGGCACTGGACGCTTTCAGGACAGGATCTGATCCGATCATTTATCCCGACACGGACTGGATGGATTATATTCTGAAGCCTTCAGCGATGCAAAGTAAAGGAAATATTAACATATCGGGTGGGACCGATAAGGTCAAATATTTTGTTTCTCTTGGCTTTCAGTCCCAAGACGGTTTGTTTGAAACATTTGAGTCTGATTACGACTACAATTTTTCCAATACACGCTACAATTACAGGACCAATCTGGATATTAATGTGACACAAACGACAAAGGTTGGAATAACTGCTGGTGGTCGCACCAATGTAAAAAATCAGCCTAATGCCAAAGATGGGATGAACCAGCTTTTCCGATTGATTTACTGGTCGGTTCCTTTTTCCGGTCCCGGCATTGTTGATGGGAAATACGTCAGGAGTGGTAATTACTATATTCCAGAAGAAAAGAAGGACGGACTTGATCCGTTTTATGGCCGTGGATATTCCAACATTCTCAACAACGATCTCAATTTTGATATCGATGTTAACCAAAAGTTGGATTTTGTTTTGGACGGATTGAATTTCAGGACCAAATTTTCTTACAATACCAATTATAATCATGCAAAGGTGAGGAATTCCTCCGTGGCGCATTATGAACCTTATTTCCGTCACGATCTGGCCCCTGATGCCGATCCGAATAATAATAGTATCGTTTACCGAAAATTTGGTTCTGACAGCAACCTTGGATATAATGAAAATTATGGGAAAGGCCGGAATTGGTACATGGAGGCCGGGTTTGATTATGCAAAGGAATTTGGCCCCCACAATGTGGGCGGACTTCTCTTGTATAATCAGAGAAAAGAGTATTATCCTTCCCAATACAGGGAAATACCTCGAGGATTAGTAGGCCTGGTGGGTCGGGTAACTTATGATTATCAAACGAGATATCTGCTTGAGTTCAATATTGGTTATAACGGGTCCGAAAACTTTGCTGAGGACAAAAGATTCGGTGTTTTTCCCGCTTTCTCCGGTGGATGGGTGTTGACCGAGGAGCCTTTTATGCAGGGTATTTCTTTTCTTGATTACCTGAAAGTGCGCGGATCTTATGGTCTGGTGGGAAATGACAGGATTGGCGGTGACCGGTTCCTTTATTTGCCAGATAGTTATAATCCTTCCGCAGGGGGATATAATTTTGGTACTGACAATCCTGATAACAGGACTGTGGCTACCGAAGGCCAGATCGGCAATCCCGATGTGACCTGGGAAACCTCAGTAAAACAAAATTATGGTGTTGATCTGAAATTGTTTGAGGGACGTTTGGGATTAAATCTTGATTACTTCAAGGAAAACAGGGAGGATATCCTTACGTATCGGGGAACAGTTCCCGGATACGTGGCTTACGATTTGCCTGCCGTCAATATTGGGGAAGTAGAGAATGAAGGGTTTGAAATTGAAACCAAATGGAACCATAAAACAAGTTCCAACTTCAGGTATTGGCTGAATATCAATGTTTCCCATTCCCGGAACGAGATTATTTTCATGGATGAGGTTCCTCAAAATGAAGATTACCTCTATCGCACAGGTCATCCGGTTAGCCAGCCTTTTGGGTATGTTTATGATAAATTCTTCGGCGAAGGAGATGTGGACAATCCCGATATTCCTGATCATCAGTATGACTTGAAGCCCGGTGATATGGTTTATCAGGATCTTAACGATGATGGGATTATTAACCAGGATGATCAGCGTGCCATAGGATACCCTCAATATCCGGAATATAATTTTGGAGCCAATTTGGGGTTTGAATTTAAAAATTTTGATTTCTCAATGTCATGGGCCGGTGCTACCAATACATCAAGAATGTTGGGAGAGTCTTTTCGAATTGCTTTTGGACGTACCCAAAACCGATCATTACTTCAGTATATGGCTGATGGTCGGTGGACTCCGGAAAATGCTGATGAGGCTACTTATCCGAGGATGACACTGTCCGGTCAAAACAATAATACCAAAGATTCTGATTTTTGGTTGCGGGATGCCTCCTATGCAAGGCTGAAAAATATGGAGATTGGTTACAACTTTAAAGGTGAATTTCTTGGGCGTTTTGGGATTTCGAACCTGAGGGCCTATCTCAACGGCTACAATCTCTTGACTTTCGATGAACTGGATATTACCGACCCCGAAACAAGAACTGGAAACAACCCTACTTACCCACTAACGAAAATTTATAACATGGGGGTAAAACTCAATTTTTAAAGGCTTGGAATTTGATCATAATAAATAGAAAAAATATGAAGTTAATTAGATATTTATTGGTTATAGGAGTTGTCGGATGGTCCGTTACATCATGTGAGGATGTCGATTTTGGGAATGAGTTTCTGGAAAAACCTCCAAGTGTAGATGTTACTGCCGACACCATTTTTAACTCCCTTGAGACAGCCGAGCGCTATTTGTGGGGAGGATACCGAACGTTGCCGTATGGCTTGAATACTGATTGGTCGGCAAAGGGAAATAAACTTGGGATGCAGACCTTAGAACCTTTGACTGATCTGGCACATTGCTACATGGGCTGGGGAGGCGTTCC
>JBNJFN010000156.1:0-7084 GCA_051746885.1 Bacteroidota bacterium
CCCTGTGATTTGAGGATTTAACGGTGTTTTATCCGGGAAAGACCCCAACACATCCCACATGGTTTGTTTCATTTCCTGTTGCCTTTGCTGCCATTCGTCGGGTGTTGTGAGTTGGGAAATTTTTTCCTCTCTTAAATCAAGTAATTGATATGCTTCAGTAGTTAGGTGGTGGTAAAGTGAATTAGGGGCATCGGTGTATTGTAACCATTTATTTTGAATAACTTTAAGAGCATTCTGTCCTTTTGTTTTATTTATTAAAAATAATGATAAAAAAATAGTAAAGACTAAGATTTTGCTACTTTTCATAAGGGAAATTTATTTTTTTTATACTATTCAATACTGATTGTTTTAAATCTTATGAATTTTTTATACTTATACCATTTAATACAAAAAACATTAGTGGTACTTTAAAATATTGATTGTTAAATGTTTATTGTTTTGCTATTTTAGGTTTTTCATAAAATAATTAAACATCTCATCCTCCGATGTTTCAGAAAATATATTTAATTGGTCGTTGGCTTTTTTCTCATTATAGGCAGCTTTTATTATATTAATATCCCTGTGTTCTTCAGTCATATCAATAAAATTTCCTTCCCCATCCCTTAAATTAATTAGGTTTAGTTTCCTTGGAACTATGCTCGCAGCAAGATCTGGAAGGTCGTAGCCAGTCAGTGCCCCCGCAACAAAATAGTTTGAAAGTCCGGTATCATAGAATTTATTCATGGCCACTGTCTGGTATGAGCTTAATGACCCTATTAGAGTAACAGTATTTACTGATTTATTAAATGCAACTGCATGTAACAATGACGGTCCCATCTCATCAAATGCAACTGCACCCAATTTTTCCGGATCAACATCCGGCCTTCTTTTTAAGAAATTAGCAACTCTATTCACATCACCAGCCTGAATTCCAACAATACTGCGACCTATTAACAACGCCAGAAAGTTAGTTCCGTAATTATTATCTTCAACTTCACCAATGCCAGAGACATCTGGCGCAGCTACCAAATAACCTTTTTTTACCAGTTGTTCAATCCTGCCTCCAACCGCTGCATCTGTAATTTTTCCTTTGGGATGCAGATAAATTATACTTGTAAATTTATCACCCTTTTTCGGAACAAAAAGTAACAGTGGAATAACATTTTCCCCTTCACCATGCAGAGCATACATCTCAACTGAATATCCGTCGCGCTGGTATCTTCCACGAAATACTGATTTTACATTGTCTTCGGGGGCAATATACCCAGAAATTTCTTTGGCCCTTGACTGGACATTTCCCAGGTGGGTATTCAAATTTTTTCTGGAAACCTGCAGTTTGTTTTCCAATTTTTGAGTCTCTTTTTTATTAAGACTAAAAACTGTTTCGGCATTTCCATAAGAGGTAGAAATATTACCAGTGGGTGTAATCATTAATTCCCTGGACTCCAGAATTGTAACGCTTTCATCTTTAGGATTTCCCGGAAGATTGAGGCTTTTTTGAAAAAAATCATTTATACTTTCTCTTAGTTTTACTGTATAGCCGTGGCCAAAATCATCTTCCACCATCCCAATATTTCTCTCCATTCCAAATGCTTTATAGGCATTTAAAACTTCTGCGTATGTTTCACGGGCACCCTGGATACTGAAAAAATCCCTTGTTCCGGAACTAATCAGAACAGGACTTGGAGCCCTGACTTCAAGTAAATCGGCGTGGGTCAACCCATTTAAAATGCCATGATAAAAATTTTGTTCCGCATCCTGCGGTCCGATTGATTCAAGTAACCGTCTGAATCCAGTGATGTAATTTACCGGTGCTCCTGCTTTTATCCTTTCATCGAAAGCAAAAATATAAGCTGATTGTGTACCCCCTCCAGATTGACCCGTTACTCCAATTCTTTCAGAGTCCACTTCCTTGCGGGTCAGCAGGTAATCGACTGCCCTGATTCCATCCCATATAAAATACCTTGCAAGTGATACTCCTGATAAAAAAGTCTGGTTTCCCAGATAATTGTGTTCGACAGTATTGAAGCCGATGAGAGGGGCATTTTTCTGAGCATCGTAATGTTGAATCCGTTCCCCCTGGCTTATGGGATCTATTGCGAAAACTATAAAACCTTTTTTAACAAGATTCAGGATCATAACCTGGTAGGAGTCATGCCGGAAAGAATTTTCTGTGTGCCCGCTAACGAAAAGTATGGCGGGTTTTTTATCTCTGCCATCAGGAAGATAAAGACCGCCTGTAACATAAAATCCGGGCATGGATTCGTAAATTACTTTTTCAATCTTGTATCCTTCTTTGTTGACAGTTCCGGTAATCTGCGGATGTAAAGGGGTTTTTTCTGGAAATGGACCTACTGTTTTCATCAGAACGTCCTTTACTTTGCTCTGCCTGCTCATCCAATCTGCTTTTGTTTGTAAATCGGCAATCTCTTTATCCCTGATGTCAAGATGAGTAAATGCCTGCTTGTTTAAATGGCGCATCAGCATGTTCTCCCCATCCGACCATGCTCTCCATCGTTCAAATACTTTTAGGTTTTCTTCCTGAGCAAAGACGAAATTATTTTTTAAAAGGATAATTACGATTATTAAAATAGTATGGGAAATAGTTATAATCTGAGATTTTTTCATAGGATTATTATTTTATGATTTTTTACCATAATTAGTTGTCTGCCATGTATTTATCAATAAATTAAATTCGATGATGCTGATTTTTGTATCATTCGATTCCTTCAAAGATACTTTTTTCCTTTTTTCCTGGAGTATTGACATTCGATTCTACCAAATGAAGTGGAGTATGCCGCACAAAATGAACACCCTGGCTCTGGAAAGGCCGCATCGCCCGGTTGGCCCATTCTTCCACTGTTTCTCCATGTCCTTCCAGCGACACATTAAGCATATGTTCGTAAGTGAAAGTAGCAGGAAAGGCTTCTGTGGCATACGTATACAGTTTTTTTGCCTTATATGGTTTTAGTCCCAATCCTGCCAATTCCGGGAACTTATCCCGATCGCCTGATGAATAGAACGCCATAAATCCTGCTCTCCCAGCTATTTTATGCCCCGGTTTATTGTATTCACCAAAGATAGGATCGTGGGTTATGATAATATCGGGTTGATAGGTGCGAATTGCAGCCACCATATGGCGAACCATCTCATCGTATCCTTTCCATAATCTTAAGTTAATATGAAAACTCCGACTTCCGTTGTTACCGGTATCAAACTCATCGAAATGTCTTACGGTTTTTACGCCCATTAAATAATGGCTCCGGTCGGCTTCCGAGTCATAATATTCTCCCTTGTATTCATTGGAATGCGTGTCGCGAGTGACATGAATGACAGTAATATTTTTATTCTTGATTTTACTTAAGTACGTCATTAGCGAACCATGCTGAATCGGGCTGTCATCGCCATGGGCACTAAAAATCAATATATCGGTTTTTTTGTCAGTTCCATTAATCGTTTTCCAGGTTTGGGCATTATCTTCAGTTTTAAGAATGGTGCTTTTTCCTCCAACGATGTAACCGGTACCGTTATCGTCAAACCAAGCTCCTCTGATTTGCTCATGATTCGGAACTTTTATCAGATTCCAGCTTTCACCGCCATCGGTTGTTTTCATGATTCGGGTTCCCAGTCCACCCAAGGCATAACCATTATTCTCATCTACAAAGCTTACGGTTGTTAGATCCATCAGGTCCCTGACTTTTTCGTCAAATACGGTAGCCTGTGGTTCCCAGGTTTCTCCTTTATCATTTGTAGAAAGTATAGTTCCATTCTGGCCGACAATCCAGCCTTTGTTTCCTTTGAAAGTGATATCTCTGTAAAAAGATTTAAAGTCATAGAATTTTCGATCGGCTTTTGCATCAACTTTTTGCCAGGATTTACCCCCGTTATTGGTTTTTAATACCATTTCGGATTCACCTACAACAAATCCATTCTGTTTATCAAAGAAATGAATTCCGCTCAACCATTTTATAGTACCAGTCGAAGGCAATTGACTCCACAATTTACCCCCATCGGTGGTATGCAAAAGCAGTCCCCCTTCGCCAACAGCCCAACCACTCTTATTATCAGTAAAAAAGATATCAAAAAGATAAGTGCCTCTTTTTGCAAACTGCATCTGCCATGATTCACCGCCATCAGTGGTATGTAAAATAATGCCGTCACCGCCCCGTTCATCATGACTCATGGTTTCGTTGCTTTCTGCGCTACGGATTCGTCCTCCGGCAATCCATCCCTCGGAATCATTGACAAAGAAAACTTTGGATAAATTGCTGTCAGTCAATTTTTCCTGTTTAATCCAGGAATCACCGCCATCCGATGTTTTCATAATTAACCCCATTGACCCTACGGCTATTCCGTTTTCAGAGTCGATAAAGCAGATATCGTTTAACGGATATCCGTCATTGGGAAGATTTAAAGAGTTGATGTACAGGTTTTTTTCTTCTGCTATTCCTATTTTTGTATCCAGTAAAGCAAGTTTGTTTTTTGCTTCTTCAAAGCTCGCAGAATTGATTTGTTTTTGGATTGCTCTCAGTTGTTGTTTGAATTCATTACGTTTTTCATTGTCTAAACCGTTTAATGATTCAATTTTATCTAAAAGTTCTTCTGACTGGTTCTCAAATACATGCTTAACATATTTGTCGCATTCAATTTGAATGGAGGTGATTTTACCGGTTTTTTCCGGATTTTTTTCATCTTTCATGGTGGGATACCATGCCTGTATGCGTGAAAGACCCTCAATGGTGTTTCCTTCCTCTAAAGGAATATTGTACATGATGTTCATTCTCCAGGAATCACTGCAATCATAAGGTATATTTAACTGATCGAGCGGGATAGCCACTTCCATTCCCCAGTTACCGGTGTTTTTAAATATGTCGGTTTTCAGTTCCGGATTCCATTCTCTGTCGGGTTTACCATGAGCATCAAACCGGAGCTTCGTTGCTTCTCCGGTATAATCCACAGTAATAAAATAGAAATCCTGATGAACGGCGTCGCCATGTGCACTGCCGGGTTGAAACAAGATCCAGAATGATTCTTTTGTTTCCAGCGATATGTCCCTGTAAACTCCATCCAAACCTGCAAGTTGATGTTGCATGCCGCCCTTATGCTCTTCATCATCTTCAATGGTTTGAATCGGGTAGGGGTGAGGGGATTGCAACAGGAGATACAGATTTTTCTGGTCGTATGCAACGCATGCATTAGCTGTTTTTTCTTCCAGTATTTCTGTGCTTTTATTATCGTACTGCAAATCTATTTTTTTACAATCCGACCAGACATCATCCAGCTTTTTATTGGTTCGCGGAGGGTTATTGAGTTTTATTGCTTCAGCAACCGGTTTTTGAATGCCTTCCAATGTGGGTATGACATCCGGCCAAAATTCTGATCGTGTCCAGTAATAGCCCAGCATCCTGGGATTTCTGACTTTAATGTTCTGGACTACTGTAACACCTGTGGGGGATGAGCTGATTGTTCTGTTTTTTCCTGTCGCCCTGTTGAAATGCAGGTTCCATTTCCATCCCGGATCCGCATAGATATCAAGATCGGAATATGGGATGGCCATTTCCACAACATAATTATCATCGTTTTTAATGGTTTGAACTTTCGCATTGGAATTCCAGTCGGTGAAAAAATATCCGACATGATACGGATCATAATACGTATCCCAGATTGCCCCGTTTGGATTGACCGCTACTGAAAAAGAATAGTCTCTGCCGTATTTTATAGAATCGGGTAGAATGGGTTTCAGATTCACCTGCACATAATCATCACCAACCAATGCACTGTCATTTTTGGAAATATTGGCAGTTAGCGGTGTTGAGTTATCTACTTTCCAAAACAAGTAAATGTTTTCCTTGTCACTCAGGATTCTTGCTTCCACACCTTTATCCAATTCCCGACCTGAAGTATAAAAATTTCTGATAACCTGTGCATTTTCCCATTCGTTCTCATCCATTTTTCCGTCAATGGAAAGGGCAAGTACATCATCGGGTTTATACTGTTGTTGTTTTAATTTTTCTCCCGGAGAGAACCGGGTGGATAAATAATTCTTATTAAAAAAATTGTCGGGAAGGGAAAAATCATATTTTTCGTTTGCAGCAAATACAAAACAGAAAGCAGCGAATGCAATTGCTGATACCAATACGGTAAGCGATACTTTTTTCATAATGTTTCGTTTTATATCATTTTTAATTCAATATCAGAAGTCTATTTTAGCCACCTGTCGAACCAATTAAAAGCCTCAGCCTGCATCTCTTTCCCAAACTTATGCCCACCCGGATAAAATGAACCCTTATAACGTTCAGGTGCTTTTGATTTTTCATATACCTCCTGAAGAATTTTATCTGCCTCTTTCATTCCGGAAAGTGTAAACAGTCCATCCTGTTCCGCATTTAGCACCAGCGTTGGCGAGGGAACATTCATGCCCAGAATCTCAGGAAAATCCAGTTCTTTTGGCAGCACAGGAGCAAATGTCATCCAGGTATGGGTGTGCGATTTATTGAGCATAAAATCTTCCCAGGTAGTCATAAGCCCAACACAAACTGAACATTTAATTCTGGAATCAAGTCCACCAATAAATACAGTTCTCATTCCGCCCCCGGAAAGACCTCCGCAGCCAATTTTATCTACATCCACATCCTCCCGGTTACATAAAATATCGAGTGCCTTCAAATCTTCAGCCACCCAAACACCCGGCCATGTTGTCCCGGCACAGAAAAGTGATTTGGCCATAATGTCTTCATGGGCTCCTGCCCATTTGTTATATGCTTCTATATTATCCATGTTTTCAGGATCATTGTCATTTAGTCCCTGCCTTAAATGTTCGGGAACATCTTGTAACATTACACGGCGGCTGGCAAATGGGAAAGCATCGGGTACCAGAACTACGTGGCCCCTCCTGGCAATCTCGTTAGCCCATGCAAGGCCGTCATAATAGCGTTGCTGTTCATCCACCACATGAGGATGCTGTGAATCGTTTGTCCTTGTGATTTTCCGTTTACCAAAATATTTATCCCCTCCATGATGATGAAGAGCAAGTATGCCCGGTAATGGCTTTTTTGTGCCAGCCGGTTTTAACAGGATGGCTTCAGCCGGTCGCCCGTAAGGTAAT
>JBNJFN010000157.1:0-7043 GCA_051746885.1 Bacteroidota bacterium
ATAAAATGAAAATGGTTGGGCATCAAGCACCAGGCAAAAATTTCACAGTATGGTTGTATGTGCTTTTTGACTTTGTTGATAAAGAACAAATAATTGTCTATCTCACGAAAGGAAGTGGTATTGCTTCGGTTGTAGATATGATACAAACCTTCTATTTCAAAATACATGATTGATTTAATATTTTAAAATTGAGTTGAGGTTTTGATTTTTCCAGAATCCAAGGTATGGAAAATATATTTATAATACTAATAAATAGGGTGTTTTATTATTTTTTTATGTTTGATTTGGCTTAACTATAGGCTTAGCTCCACTCAGCCGCTTAGCTGGTAATTAAGGTTTCTGGCAGACCACCGGCTTAGCGGTTCCAAACCGCTTAGCCGGTTTATGTGGTCCGGTTCAATAATCACCAACCCCCATACGTTTTAATATTGGTTCGATTTTTGATCGGTTTATATTTGAATTTATCTAAAAGCGTATCGTTATGAAGTCATTCAGGATATCCATTATGCTCATTGCCTTTCTTACAGGCACTTTCTTTGCAGGCTATGCCCAGCAGGCCGGTGAAGAAACGGTGCAAGGCAACAATGGTTTTGCGTTCGGTATTTTTGAACAGATTGAAAAGGAAGGAGAAAATGTATTTTTCTCACCCTATAGTATATCTTCCGCCCTGGCCATGACTTATACCGGTGCAGAAGGAACAACCCAAAAGGAGATGCAGAAAGTATTTGGTTTTTCCGAAAATAAGAAAGCCCAGGCGAAAGATTATCATCTGCTGAACAAACACCTGGACACATTGAGCGATAAGAAGGTGGAGCTGAATGTGGCCAATTCCCTTTGGTGTCAGGAGGATTTCAATTTTCTCGAAAATTTTCTGAACATCAACAAAAAATATTATCAGGCCGGTATTAAGAAGGTGGATTTCAAGAATAACCATCCCGGGGCCCGCAAACAGATCAATCAATGGGTGGAGCAGAATACGGACAATAAGATCAAAGATCTGATACAGGAGGATATGCTGAGCCCCTCCGTCAGGCTGGTGCTTGCCAATGCCATATATTTTAAGGGCATGTGGGAATATCCTTTCGACAAGAGCAAAACTCGCCCGGAAACCTTTTATATGAGTGAAGATCACAGAAAAAAGATTCCTTTTATGCATCGCTCGGTTTCCGTAAATTATTATGAGGATGAGCTTGCTCAGGTTATTGAGCTGCCTTATGCCGGTGAAGATTTGTCGATGATGATCCTCCTGCCTCAGGAAGTTTCCGGGATTCATAAACTTCAATCGAAGCTTGATGAGTGCCTGTACCGGGAATACCAGGAATCCATGTTCTCCAAAAAAGTGGAGGTCTGGTTTCCCAAATTCAAGGTGGAAACACAATATAACCTGAATGATCCCCTGATGAATCTGGGAATGAAAAGTGCATTTTCAAAAGGTGCTGATTTTTCTGGGATGACGGGGGAAAAAGAACTATTTATCAGCGATGTGGCCCACAAAGCCTTTGTTGAGGTAAGCGAGGAAGGAACAGAAGCAGCCGCTGCAACAGGTGCGGTGATGAGCAAAACCTCACTGGTGAAAAAGGTTGAATTTAAAGCCGACCATCCTTTTATCTATCTGATCAAAGACAACCGCACCGGCGCCATACTGTTTATGGGAAGGATGAATGAACCGGTGTATAGTGGTAGGATGTGACCACCCTACCTGCGCAGAGTGATTAGGCTTTAAATACACAGTGGTAAATCACAAACTCCAAGCATCAAATATCAAATAAGCTCCAATGACCTAATAACCAAAATTCCAAATAAGATTTAGCTACATGTATTTTGGTCATTAGAATTTGGGATTTCGATATTGTTTGAAATTTGATGCTTGGAATTTATTATTTATCCTATGTCCTTCTTACCATTTCAGAATATCTTAAAAACCTTTTCTCAGGTTATCTCCAAAATGATCTTCCAATTTTCTTTTATTTTTATCGGTGAATTTTTGTTTGTGCATTTTTTCGCATTGATTTTTTTTTAATATTGAAAGAAATTTAACACTTGGTTTAATCTGTATAAAAACCTTTCAATATGAGAATTGTATTTATAGGAGCAGGTAACGTGGCAACCAATTTGGCCATGGCACTCAGAAAATCAGGTCATGAAATAGTTCAGGTATACAGCCGAACAGAGGAGTCTGCTGAAGAACTTGCGCACCAAGTAGTAGCAGAGCCTATTACACAAATGAACCGCATCATCGCTGATGCGGATATTTATTTCCTTGCTGTGAATGATGAAGTCATAGAGGAAGTACTGAGCCAGTTTCCCCACAATGATGTTTTCCTGATACATACGGCTGGCAGCGTTTCTATGAATGTGCTTAAAGATCATGCTACTGACTTCGGTGTCTTTTACCCTCTCCAGACTTTCACCAAAGATTGGCTTTCCGATTTTACAGAGATACCCCTCTGTATTGAGGCCAATACCGATAGAAACCTGAATATATTGGGGCAAATTGCTGATGAATTGTCAAACAATGTATATAATATTGATTCCATGCAGCGGTTGTACCTGCATGTAGCAGCAGTTTTTGCCTGTAATTTCACCAATTTTATGTTTGCTTCGGCGGAAAACATCCTCAAAAATCATGATATCTCTTTCAATGTGCTGAACCCGCTTATCAGGGAAACGGTGGACAAAGCACTTATCCATTCCCCTTCCAGGTCACAGACAGGTCCGGCGATCAGGGGGGATAAAGAAACTATAGACAAACACGTGGATCTGCTTTCCCATTCCGGTAAATTGCAAAATTTGTATAGATTTGTCAGCGATTCGATCATGGATTTTTATAATTCAAATAAGGAGAGAGAATAATGACCAATTTCAAGGAAGATCTGAGCAGGGTCAATGCCTTTATATTTGATGTGGATGGTGTTTTTACCGACGGGAAGATCTATATGTTTTCACAGAATGAATTCGTCAGAGCTTTCAATATAAAAGATGGTTATGCGGTTAGATATGCTCTCCAGCAGGGCTATACCATGGCCATTATTTCCGGTGGGGATTCCAATATGGTAAGAAATCGCTTTACAGACCTCGGCATTACAGATATATATCTTGACGTAACGGATAAAGTGGAAGCCCTGGAGGATTTTTACCATAAGTACCGGATAGATCCCGATTACATCTTATTTATGGGTGATGACCTGCCGGATTATGAGGTTATGAGAAAATGTGGCGTACCCACCTGTCCTTCTGATGCAGCGGAAGAGATTAAATCAGTTGCCAAATACATTTCCAATTTTAAAGGCGGAAAAGGTTGCGTGCGCGATGTTATTGAACAGGTGCTCAGGTCGCAGGGCAAGTGGATGTAGGTATATAATAAAAAAGTAAGCAAGTTTAATGTTATGTATGCTTATTTGAAATTGATCCGGTACCCCAATCTTATTATTGTCGTATTAACTCAGTACCTGATGCGATGGGGTATCATAGAACCCATGCTTGAGGTCAACCGGTTCAATCTTCAACTGGATTCCTTTCATTTTTTCCTACTCGTTTTGTCAACGGTTTGCATTACTGCTGCAGGGTATGTGATCAACGACTATTTTGATACCCATACCGACCTGCTCAACCGGCCCCGTGAAGTGCTTGTGGGGACGAAAATTCACCGCAGGTTCGCCATGATCTTTCATTTGGTATTAAACATTGTTGGGATTGGTGTGGGATTGTATCTCTCTTTTCATATTGGTATACCCTATTTGGGTTTGCTTTTCCTGCTTGTAGCCGGGGTGTTATGGTTTTATTCCACTACCTATAAAAGGCAGTTTCTGGTGGGCAACATCATCGTGGCTGTACTGACTGCACTGGTACCTTTAATGGTGGTTGTATTTGAAATTCCTCTGCTTAACGAGGAATATAAAGATTTGCTGTTACAGCAAAATATGAATTTTATGTACCTTTTCCATTGGGTACTTGTTTTTGCTTTCTTTGCTTTTATGATGAATCTGATGCGTGAGATCGTTAAAGATATTGAAGATTATGAAGGGGACCGGGTTTACGGCCGGAAGTCCTTACCGGTAGTTCTGGGCTTAAGAGCATCCAAAAATATTGTCAACCTGTTGATATTAATTACACTGACAGGCTTAAATTATGTGTATTTCAGTTATCTGCAAGATACCATTACATTGATTTATTTTTCATTGTTTTTGTATTTACCTTTTATATTTTTGATTGTTAAAAATGTAAAATCCACTGATAGAGCCGATTTTAAACTTGTAGGAAACGTACTAAAGGTCATCATGCTGTTTGGAGTTTTATATGCTTTGGTGGCCAGGTATATCATCCAAACCCGGGTTATATGAAATTTTATGAGGAGATTGCGAAATACAAGATTATTCTGGGGTCTCAGTCACCTCGAAGACAGTATCTTTTAAAGGAACTGGGGATAAAATTCGACGTCAAATTAAAACAGATGGTACAGGAAAATTATCCTGAAGATCTCGCAGGCGAGGAAATACCCCTTTATCTGGCCAGGAAAAAAGCCGATGCATTTGATGACGAGCTGACAGGGAATATGATTGTTATCACAGCCGACACTGTAGTTTGGAAAGATGGTAAGGTACTCCGGAAACCAAAGGATCAGAAAGAAGCCTTTGATATACTACGTTTGCTGTCGGATACGGTCCATCAAGTGTATACCGGTGTATGCGTCCGGTCGGTGAACGAAAGGAAATCCTTCCATTCCAGAACGGATGTTTATTTCAAAAAACTGACCGATAAAGAGATCTGGTACTATATCGATAAATATGAGCCTTATGATAAAGCCGGTTCTTATGGGATACAGGAGTGGCTGGGTTATATTGGAGTTGAGAAGATTGAGGGATCTTTTTTCAATGTGATGGGTCTTCCTGTTCAGGAGCTCTACGTTGAGCTAAGCGATTTCCTGAGCCATCAGTTAAAGTCTTAAATATTTCAAGTATGAACAAAAAATTTGTCTTTTTCCTTGTTTTCTTTTTGACCTTATTTGGTTATTCATATTCCGGTGAGGGCATGTGGATTCCCAGCCTGTTGGAGAAGTTTAATATTAATGATATGCATGAGGAAGGGTTCAGGCTTTCTGCCGAAGAGATTTACAGCATCAACCATTCCAGCCTTAAGGATGCTGTTGTTATTTTCGGCGGAGGTTGTACCGGCGAAGTCATCTCAGATGAAGGTCTGCTGCTTACCAATCACCATTGCGGATACAGTTACATTCAAGATCACAGCACCGTTGAGCACAATTACCTGGAAGACGGCTTCTGGGCTGGTTCTAGAGAGGAAGAACCGGCTAATCCGGGCTTAACAGCCACATTCCTCGTACGTATAGAAGACGTAACAGAACAAGTCATGGAAAATGTAAACAGGGATATGACCGAATCCCGGCGTCAGGAAGCAATTGATGAAACCGTAAGATCCCTGGAAAAGGAAGCTACCGAAGGAACCCATTATAGGGCGGTAACAAAGCCCTTTTATTATGGCAATGAATATTATATGTTCATCTATGAAACATACCAGGATGTAAGGTTGGTGGGTACTCCCCCATCTTCTATAGGTAAGTTCGGAGGTGACGAGGATAACTGGATGTGGCCCCGCCATACAGGCGATTTTTCAATGTTCAGGATTTATGCAGATGAAAATAACGAACCGGCCGAATATTCAGAAGACAATGTTCCCTATACACCCAAAAAACATTTATCTATATCGTTAAAAGGGTATGAAATAGGCGACTTTACCATGGTAATGGGCTATCCCGGCAGCACGGAACAGTACCTTACCTCTGATGCCGTCAGCTTGATACAGAAATACCGGAATCCGCAACGGATCAAACTTCGTGGCAAACGTTTGGAGGTGATGGATAGATATATGAACGAAAGCGATGCCATTAAGCTGAAATACGCTAGCAAGCAGTCCGTGGTGAGCAATTCCTGGAAGCGCTGGAAAGGGGAGATTAGAGGTTTGAAACGGTTGAATGCCATTGAAAAGAAAGAACGGCTTGAGGAGAACTTTTCTGAATGGGTTGGGCAGAAACCGTCGAGAGAAAAGGAATATGGGGGTCTGATTGAAACATTCGGAGCGTTGTATCAGGATTATAAGCCTTATGTAATGGCAAGGGATTATTACAGAGAGGCGGCGTATTATGCCATCGAGCTGGTGCGGCTTGCTTCCCGCTGGGATGCCATGGTTCATGTGGAAAAGCAGGAGCAGGTTGACAGGATCAAAGCCAACATGGATCTAAAGGATTTCTATGATGATTATGTTCCGGATATCGACCGGGAGATCTGCCCGCAGATGCTCCGAAGCTATTATAGAAATGTTCAGGACAAATTCCATCCCTCCATTTTCCAGACGATAGAGGAAGAGTTCAACGGCGATTTTAATGCTTATACCAGGTATCTTTTTGACCACAGCATGTTTGTTGATTCAGCAGAAACACGGGTATTTCTTGAGAACTTTGAACCAGAGGATACTACAGCCATCATGGAAGATCCGGCTTATAAGCTTGCGGACAGCTTTCTGAATATTTATCATAAAACCATTAGACCCGGATATGAACGCTATAACACCCGGCTTGACAGTATGTATAGAGTCTATGTCAGGGGTCTGAGGTCGATGAAGGAGGATAAGGTTTTCTGGCCCGATGCCAATTTCACCATGCGGGTGGCCTATGGCGAAGTAAAAGGTTATCATCCGAGAAATGCGGTTGTTTACAATCATCAGACCACCCTTGAAGGGGTTATGGAGAAGAATCAAAAGGGAATCAAGGATTACAGTATCCCAGGTAAACTTCGCGAGCTCTATGAACAAAAGAATTATGGAAGGTATGCCAACAAGGATGGCAGGATGCCTGTTTGTTTTATTGCTTCAAATCATACTTCAGGTGGAAATTCAGGAAGCCCTGTGATCAATGCCAATGGTGAGCTCATCGGGATCAATTTCGACAGAAACTGGGAAGGCACCATGAGCGATATCATGTACGATCCTGCACAGTGCCGGAATATTACGGTGGATATACGGTACGTTTTGTT
>JBNJFN010000158.1:0-7021 GCA_051746885.1 Bacteroidota bacterium
TTTTGTTTCGCATCTCGCCCGGGGAAATACGGCCCTTTCGGTTACACTTACCGGTTTTGCCACGGTAGGTTCAATATTTCTTACCCCTTTGAATTTTGCTTTCTGGGGTGGATTGTACGAAAAGGCTTCGAATCTGCTCATGCCTATTGAAATTGATCCCTGGCATATGCTACAAACGGTGGTAATCTTGCTGGGAATTCCTATGTTGCTGGGAGTCCTTTTTGCCAGAAGATTTCCTGAAACAACCCGGCGCATCACCAGGCCCATTAAGATCATCTCCATATTTATTTTCGCTGGATTTGTCGTTGTGGCTTTTTCCAATAACTTCAGCTATTTTCTTCAATACATTCATCTGATATTTCTGATTGTTTTGGTGCATAATGGTTTAGCTTTACTGGCAGGTTTTTCGATAGGTACGGCATTTAAACTCCCGCGAATTGACAGACGGTCTGTCACCATAGAAACGGGTATTCAGAATTCCGGTCTGGCGCTGGTGTTGATATTCAATCCAAATATTTTCGGCGGGCTGGGAGGTATGGCTTTTATTGCGGCCTGGTGGGGGATATGGCATATTATAGCCGGAATGATCATCGCCGGGATGTGGTCACAGAAACCTCTTCAAAGGAGAAATAAATCATTGTTATGGCAGGGAAGAAGAATTTGACCGGTGATTTATAAAGCTCTAGTTGTGAATATATGTAAAAAGTATGGTAGCACAGCGCAACATCGAAAAATGGGATCCGGGATATGCATTATTGAAGCCTTATGTTGAATCCGTTTTCCGTTTATATTTCAGAAACATTTATGTGTGGAATAAGCACAGGATCCCGGATGATGCACCGGTGATATTTGCCCCCAATCATCAAAATGCCCTGATGGATGCTTTGGCAGTACTTTATGCGATTCCCGGCCAGCCTGTATTTCTTGCCCGTGCCGACATCTTTAAAAATAAAGTGATCGCTGGAATACTTGGTTTTCTAAAGCTGATGCCCGTATTTCGCATTCGCGACGGCTACACCAGTCTGCAGAACAACGAAATTGTCCTGAATAAAGTGAGTAACGTTTTATCCGCGAAACGCGCTCTTGTGATTTTTCCTGAGGGGAATCACGGGGAGAGAAAAGTGCTTCGCCCGCTAAAAAAAGGGATTTGCCGGATGGCCCTCCAGGCAGAGGAAAAGAATAATTTCCGCCTGGGGCTTTATATTGTACCCGTGGGTTTGGATTACGAGAATTACTACAAATTTCACAAATCCCTGCTGGTCAATTTTGGAAAACCTATTGCAATTGAACCTTTTCAAAATCAATATATTCAAAACTCCTCCAAAGCTTATAATTCTCTAAAGAATAGAATTGCAGAGGAATTAAAGGAGGTGATGGTTCATATTGGTGAAGTACATCAGTATCATCTTATCGACGACTTACGGGAGATTTACAGGAGAAGGATAAAGGAGCAGATGAATCTGCCGGACTTAAGCCCTCCGCAGAGGTTCAAAGCCGACAGGAAGCTGGTTCAGATTTGTGAACGGCAGATACAAGATAAACCTCATAAAGGTGAAGAACTGGGCAGGAAAGTCAGGAAATTTCAGAGGCACCTGCACCGGTTGAATTTTCGGCCCTGGTTGTTTGAACGGGAAAAATATTCCATACCGGCATTGCTTGCAACTTTTCACCTTTTTGTGCTGTTTTTGCCTTTATTTCTTTATGGGCTGGTCAACAATGCCCTTCCGTTTTTTCTCCCCGGGCTTGCCAACCGGAATGTGAAAGATCCTCAGTTTTACAGCTCCATTCGCTTTGGATTGGCGCTTGTTGTGTTTCCCCTGTTTTATCTGATTCAGCTTGTTGTTTTCAGTCAGGTTATTGATGATGGATGGTTGAGACTGGCTTACCTGATAAGTCTGCCCGTTACAGGTTATGCCGCCTATCAGTACTACCGCCTGATGAAAAAGTGGTGGGCTAAGGTGCGGTATGAGCTGTTCAGGATGAAACGCCCCGGGCGGTTTAATATGCTCCACCAGCTCCGTGATGAGATCATCCAAACCGTTGACCGGTGGGTGGAAGGGCATAGAGCATAGAGCCTGGAGCCTAGATGTATAGAGTATAATAAGGTTTAGAGCCCAGGGCTTGGAGCTTAGGACAAGAAAGAGGTTTCGGGTTTCGGGCCCCGGGTCTCGGGTTCTTGCCCCGAAGAAACGAAGCGGAAGCGGGGTCGGGTTGGCCGTAACTAAAGTTGTTGCCAGTAGCTTTATTCCGCTTTGTCGCATTCTCGTTCCATCGCTTAAGTTACTTCATCGTTCTTTCGCCCCTTCGCCCTTTTGTGCTCTCGTTCTTTCGTTCCATCGTGCTTTCGTGCCGTCGTGCCGCAGTGTCGTTGTTGCTGGTTCCCGGTTTAGGTATGTTTGTGATGATACTTAAAAAAAAGTGGGCCAGAAATTTTTATTTTGCCTGCTCATAAGTATATTTGAATGGCAGTATACAACTTAAATTTAAATGGTTGAATCTTATGAAATCAATGCATCTTCAAATAATTGCCGTTTTATTTACCGGCTTGATTTTGTTCTCTGGTTGTAAGCAGGAACAAACGTGCTCTGAAAGTACCCAGGCTTCTTATATTGATACTACCGGCCTGGTATTGCCGCATCAAAGGCAGGTAAACTGGCAGAAAATGGAATTTACCGCTTTTGTTCACTTCAACATGAACACTTTTACGAATGTGGAATGGGGGGAGGGAGATGCCGATCCTTCTCAGTTTGATCCGGCCGATTTTGATGCTGAACAATGGGTAAAGGCCTTTAAGAAGGCAGGGATGGAGATGGTCATATTGACGGCCAAGCATCACGATGGCTTTTGCCTGTGGCCTTCTGAATATACCGATTACACAATTGAAAATTCGCCCTATAAAAACGGCAATGGGGATATTGTAAAGGAAGTATCCGAGGCCTGCAGGAAGCATGGATTAAAATTCGGGTTTTATCTTTCACCGTGGGACCGGCACGAATCCAGCTATGGGACCGGTCAGTACAATGATTTTTATAAGAATCAGCTTAGGGAACTGCTGACCAATTATGGCAGGGTACATGAAGTATGGTTTGACGGAGCCAAAGGACCCGATGCCAAAGATATGGAGTATGATTTTCAGGGATATTGGTCGATGGTCAGGAAACATCAGCCTCAGGCTGTAATTTTTTCGGATAAGGGTCCGGATGTACGCTGGATTGGAAACGAAGACGGCATTGCCGGGGCAACCAACTGGTCGTTGATGGATACCAGTAAAGTGGAGGTTGGCAAAGCCGATCAGAATTACCTGAATTCAGGAGATCCCAATGGTTCACGATGGGTTGTGGGAGAATGTGATGTATCGATCAGCTCCGACTGGTTCTATCATTCCGACAGCCGGCTGAAAACAGTTGATGAGCTGTTGAACATCTATGAAAAGTCGGTGGGAAGAAACGGTTTGCTCCTTTTGAATGTGCCGCCCGATCAGAGAGGCCTCCTGCCGGAAGACTACGTGGAACGCCTGCATGCCTTTGCCGATACGGTGGATGAAATATATAACAAAGATCTTGCTTTGGACGCTGAGGTTAAGCCATCCGGGGTGCGTACCCCCGAAAGTTGTTTCTCAGGGTCTCACCTCACGGATACCAGCTTTTCCACTGTATGGGCCCCTGAGCAGGAGAGCGTGGAATCCTCTGTTGAACTTGCTTTTTCAAAGTCCATAACTCCCCAACGAATACTCATCCAGGAGAACATCAATTACGGACAACGGGTTAGGAAATTTGCGGTTGATATCCGGCGTGACGGGCGGTGGGAAACCGTACAAAACGGCACAACAATTGGTTACAAGCGGATTATGAGACTCCCCGGAGAAGATATTGATCGCCTCAGGGTCCGCATTGAGGATGCCAAGGCATCACCCGTGCTTTCCCGGATTGCAGTTTATTGATACGGAAGACAGTTTATCTGTTGATCAAGCACCTAATTACCGGAAGTCTTTTTCAGATATTTATTCATAAGAGCAAGCAGGGCTTTTGGATCTATCGGTTTTGTAATATAATCCGTGCATCCTGCTTCGAGTGTTTTGGCCCGGTCTTCATGCATCGCATAGGCTGTTTGCGCAATGATAGGCACTTCGGAATTTTCCTTCCTGATTTCTCTGGTTACCTGATCCCCGTTTTTATCAGGCAGTTTGATATCCATAAGGATCATTGACAAATCGCTGGTGTGTGAAAATATTTGAAAGGCATCGGTGCCGTTGTCGGTAAAAATCATCTCAGCCCCGGTTTCATTCAGTATTTCCTTTAAATAATTCTGACTAACCGGATCGTCTTCCACAACCAGGATTTTTTTGCTTTCCAGGTTATAATTCCGGATTCCCATTTCATTCGGAGGTTCAGGAGATTGTTGGGGCCTGGCCTTTTCCAGGGGTAGTGTAAAATAAAATACCGAGCCTTGTCCTTCTTCGGATTCAACCCATATTGTACCGTTTAACATACGTACCAGATTTTCGGATATGGATAATCCCAGCCCTGTCCCTTCATAATTTCTGGAGGCAGAACCTTCTTCTGCCTGCCTGAAACGATCAAATATCTCTTTCTGTTTGGGTCCAGGAATACCTATGCCTGTGTCTCTTACAAAAAACAGAAGGGTTTCCGGATCCCACTTTTTATAGCCAAATACAATTTCCCCTTTTTCCGTAAATTTTAAGGCATTACTAAGGAGATTGGCAAGTATCTGCTGCAGCCTTACCTTATCCGAATGGATAAAGCTGTTCTCCCTGGAGAACCCTAACACAAGATCAAGTTGTATATCATCATTTTTATTCTTCTCCATTCCCACCTCATAGGAATGATACAATTCATGCAACAGATCGTTCAGGTAGAAATCTTTTTTCACAATTTTTAACTGGTTTGCTTCAATTTTGGAAATGTCAATAATGTCGTTTATTATTTGAAGCAGATGTTCGCCACGGTCGTATATGGTATCCAGATAATATTTTAGCTCATCGTTTTCGTAATCAATTCTGCTTAACAGAAGTTGGGTAAAACCCAGAATACCATTCATAGGGGTGCGTATTTCGTGGGACATGTTGGCAAGAAAGGCGGATTTCAGCCGGTCGCTTTCTTCTGCCCGCTCCTTGGCTTCCAGTAAGTGTTGTTTGTATTTTTCTTCACTTTCCCTTAATTTTTTCTCATTGTATTTCTGTTCCGTGATATCCCTTCCAATAGTAGCTGCAGCAATGATCTCATTGTTCTCATTGTAAACAGGCGATACCGAAAGGGATATATTTACGGGCTTTCCGTCTTTCCGGATGCGAACAGTTTCAAAATGTTCCATGTACTGGCCCTGGAATATATTTTTCAAATAATTCTCTATTTCACCTTTGCGGTCTTCAGGAATAAGAAAATCCGGTTCTTTTCCTATTACTTCCTCCGCTTTATAGCCATACATGCGTTCTGCCCCTTTGTTCCATGACAGGATTTTAACATCCTTTGAAGCGCTGATGATTGCATCATGAGATGAATTGACAGTGGCAATCAGCCTTCTGTTTATTTTATCTTTCTCTTTTTGATCGGTAATATCAATAATGGCCGTACGGATTGCCTCATGTGTTACCGTATCATCATGATCTTTTAACGGGTTTACCGGAGTACTTTCCAGATTGACATAGATAACTTCTCCTGCTTTTTTTATCAGTTTAACTTCGCAGTATTTGTCTTCTCCGGTCCCTATAACGTCTTTCATATGGGAACAAAATGCATCCCGCGAATCCGGATGGATATAGCGGGTGAATGCCGTTGCCTTAAGTTTATTTTTCGATATGTTAAGCATTTCAGCACCCCTGTTGTTCACGTCTTGTATGCTGTAATCCTTGTTTATTATCAGATAACCAATAGGGGCATTGTTAAACAGGTCGGAATAACGGCTGCGGAATATCTCAAGTTCTTTTTGTGTTTTATGTAATGCTTCATTTAATCTCTGGACTTCTTTCCTGGTATTTTTTAATTCTTCATTGCCAGAAGATTGATCATTGGAAGGTTTTCGGTTGTTATCCCTGATTTCGTTGTTACCCATGGGCCCCAAAATTTAATATAAAAGTATGACAAAAATAATAAAAGTAACGCTCAACATTTAAACCTTCAACGAGATAGAAAGCGAAAAAGATGCAGGAAGTCGGCTGAATTTTTTGTAGGATTGTTCCTATAAATGAAAAAGATTGTTTATTTGGTATTGTTTATATTTTTAGCGGGAACATCTGCTTATGGGCAGTATTTTTTTGGTGGAAGCTTCAATTTTAGCAGTTCCGGAAGAACTGAAGAATCAGGAGATATCTCAAGAGATGAAGGTTCCGGCACATCCTTCAGGCTGAATCCCAAAGGAGGTTTATTCCTTTCCGAAGATTTTGCTATAGGGCTGGGTATTGGTATCAATACTTCGTGGGAGAGAAATACGGGTAATCCGGATGTGATCGAGAAATCATCAGGTTTTAGCATACGGCCCTTTGCCCGATACTATGTGGTGAGCATGAATAAGTTCTCTTTGTTTGGAGAGGGTCAGTTGGGCCTTTCTTCAAGCTGGTCAAAAGTGGAAGTGGGCGAAACAACCATAAAGATTTCCTGGTTTCACTTTACTCCGGCTTACGGGAAACCCATTCAATGGCATTGAACAGGAGGCGCTGATAGTTTTTATCCTGAAAAGCTTTATTATCATGACCCAATAAAAGATAGACAATTGTGGAATTGTTATATTCGTTGGCCCATGCCACTTTACGGGCACAATGCTGATGATCTGTCGTAAGTAAGGTTTTGACAGAAGGAAGTACCCTTAAATTGGAGTAGCCTTCGTCTGTGATGATAAAATCATTCATATTCCTGGTAACCGGATGATTCTTATCCGCAACCGATACTTTCATTTCAATATCATGCTTGTAGTCTGAGGCATTGCCAGGATCATCCACATAGTCGCTTTCAAGGTAACGCCCGCCGAGGATTTTTTCAAATTCATCCCATTCCTGATAGGATACCAG
>JBNJFN010000159.1:0-7018 GCA_051746885.1 Bacteroidota bacterium
GCAAATACCCCATCAGCTTCAGTTCTTCGCTCAGACACGTATCACTTACAGAATAAGGATTATAGCTAAGCGTCAGGTCTTCATGGCTTTCAGCTACAAGGCTCACACCACTAATTTTGCTGAGTGCATGCCTGGCAGAACGGGTGAGTTCTTTTGCTGATTCCCTGAAGGGATAAGTTTGATATGTTTTTCTATATTGTCCATGTCCGGTATTTTTAAAAAAGTCAATAATGATTTTGATACTATTGAATAACCATGTGGGAATGACTCAGTATTGCCGGACTGAATTCAACGATTTTTGTGTAAATACAGATGAAATTTCACCCTTCATTAATTGTACGGGCTATAACCTGTATGCGTGTTTATTGAACCCAAAGCGGCGTAGATTATCTACCGGTTCATAAAAGAAACTTCTGCAACCTCACCAGAAGTAAGTGGGTTTTGAGCGGAAAGGATTTTTTTGTAATTGTGGTTAAACCGGAACTGCTTTCCGGTATTTGAAAATCAATAACTGATTGTATTAATTCAAAGGTTAAAAAGAAATTATTTTCGAGACTCAGTGAGGAAGCCACAAATTCCTGCTCTATCTGAAAATGCCGGTAATAAATCCTGACTAGATAATCACTATCTCAAGCAATGCAAATGGTGAAGAAAAAGACTTACACAATATTTTGCTATTCCGCACAAAAAAAAGGAAAGCATAGCGATATATTTTCCTGAGGCTAATATTTTTTTTCAATGAATCCTCTGGGCAAGGAGTATAATGCTCAGGTTTTTAAGTCATTGCCTGTAAAGGTTTCCGGATCACAATTCGCCAACCATGCTTTTTTTGATCAAAAAAATGGACTATAAACAAAATATGAACGTAGAAGTCTGCAAAAGAAAACCAGCTTTGAATTCTCAGGAAAGCAATCTCCCATTAACGGGGGGTTGGAGAAAAACCAGGTTTACCGGAGTGAATAGAAAGCGGGCAGAAGTCAGTCATATCGACTTTACGCCCTGCCCGTTGCGTTATTTCCTTAATATCATTCTGTTACAACAAATTTCTTTTTCGTTACTGCTCATTGATACCGATATTTTTCTAGAATTTATTATAGGAGAAGAGAAGGTATAGGGGGATGCTTCAGTACACCCAATTGATTTCGATAGCTATAAGAAGGGCGCTAATCTTATATTTGATGGAATCAAAGTGGTTTCTACTTATCGCACCTCCGTTCACGGGGGTAGACTGAAAACCCCAACCGCCCATTCAAGGAAGGCTATTATAATACAACCACAGGAATAGTGCTAAAGCTGCTAACTTGCTTTTTCAATAGTAAAATCCCGGCAAGAGAATATAGATGCTTTAAATCATAGTTTCATTTTATTTAAAATATGCGATATTTGTATTCACTAAACGTTTTCCAGTCAACTCAGAGTAAAAAAATTGAAGAAATTAATAGTTATTCTGCTTTTATGGGTAGGCGCAGCAAATACCTACAGTCAGACCACGCCGGTAATTGACAGCCTTCGCCTGCTGCTTTCAGAAACACCTGATATTTCAACCAAAATCAAATTATATACTGCGTTAAGTTGGGAATATCATTCCCTTGATCCTGAGAAAGCGAAAAGGAAGGTTAATACTGGCCTTAAGCTATCTTCAAAATCAGGGATTGATACTTTCAAGGGAGACTTGTACAGGAGTCTGGGAGATATCGCCATCAAGCAAGACAGCATGAACCTTGCTGAAGATTACTATATAAGGTCATCCGGATATTATCAAACAGAAGATAAGCAGGAAGATTTACTGATGGTGAAAAATGTTTTGGGAAATATCAAATTTATGCAAAACAAATATGTTGAGGCGATGACACATTACCTCAATGCCCTGGAAATTGCGGAAAAAACTAACCTGAGAGAAGTACAGGCGCATCTTAATCATAATATAGGGGCAATATATTTTGATGCCAGCAGCAACTATAATGATGCGATTAATAATTTTTCAAATGCCCTGGAATTATTCAAAGCGCTTAAAGATACAATGAACATGGCTCATGTATACAATAGCCTCGCGGAGGCTTATTTCATGCTGGGCGACACTTCCTTATCACATACCTACTATATCAAGGCAAAAGAATATTACACCATCACAGAAAACACAACGGGTATAGCACTTTCCAATGTTGGTATTGCCAGGATTATGCGTCAACGAGGCGCATTTAAGCGTGCCAATTATTTTATTTTTGACGCGCTCAATATACCCAAACAAGGTGATAAATACTACAGCCCTCCTCCTTCATCGCTTTTATCAAAATGGTATAGCGAGCTCGGGAAAAACTTTTTCCTGCTTAAAGATTATTCAGAGTCATATATTTACTTCCAAAAAGCGTATAACCTTGGAATGCTGAATAATCAAATATCCGTTATTTCTGAAGCCAGTAAAGGCATATCGGATATTTGGATCATCAGAAACAACACGGATTCATCGTATCATTATTACAGGATTCATAAAGCCTATTCTGACAGCCTGATTAATAAGGAAAGTATTAATAAACTGGCTATGCTCGATGCAAAGTATGATTATGAGCAAAAGCTTAATCTTGAAAAGCAGGAGAGGTTGCGTGAGAAGCAAGAAAGCCGTGTGAATTACCTGATTTTGGCAATGGTAATTTCAGGTTTGTTTTTGGCGCTGATAATTATGTTTCTATGGTTGAAGCTATGGAGGAATAAAGTGAAAAGGTTGGCTCTTGAACAAAACAATCTGAAAAAAGAATTGGAGTTGAGAAATAAGGAGCTTACCACTCATGTGATGTATAAATTAAAGAAAAATGAATTCATTTTGGGTATCATTAAAAAGCTCAAGCATAATCTCTACAATTTAAAAATGCAGAATCGTAGCCTGATTGAAGAAATTATTACAGACCTTGAACGCGATGCAGAAGAAATGACCTGGAAAGATTTTGAAATAAGGTTTCACAGGGTTCATGTTGATTTTAATAAGAATTTACTGGAAAAGTTTCCTGACTTGAGCACTAACGAACTGCGAATCTGCGCTTTTTTGCGGCTTAATATGAATAGCAAGGAAATTGCAGCCATTACCTACCAATCTGTAAACAGCATTGACACGGCCCGCTCCCGGCTGAGGCAAAAACTTGGCCTCACAAAAGACGACAACCTTATTGGTTTCCTTATGCAATATTAATTAATGGGGTTGGTTCTTTTTAAATTCTGAAGTCTGAAATCTGAATTTGCTCGTTCGTCAATCAAATATTTTATCTAAGACAATTGTTTTATCAATTTGGAAAAATTCACGTATTACGTTGATAATCTAAATCATACGCTTTTATGTAAGATATTGTAAAGGGCTTGTACGTATTTGTAATATCCAAAACCCATCATCCTTATCAGATTTGATTTTACTTTGAATTTCATTAATTATCCTGAAAAAATGAATGAAGGCAAAAATATGGATAAAAGACTCGATCGGTTAATAAAAGATATTGACGACAAGAACAATATACTGAAGAGTCTTTTGCAAAAGCTGGAAGACAGCATGGATATGAACAGCAGAAAAAAAACAATTAATAAAAAACTAAAAAAACGAAAACGATGAAGTTAAAATCTTTCTTTTTAAACCTAACGTTTATCTTATTATCAACAGCCGTATTTTCTCAGGCCGGAACGCTTGATGACACTTTTGGAGATGATGGTATTGTGCTTTATAACTATGCCGAGGATCATCATGATAACGCTTTTGATATTCATGTTTATGATGATAATTCCATGATTGTTGCGGGCACTCACATGGACTTTTCATATACAAGTATATCAGTTCTTCAGAAATTCCTGCCGGATGGCAGTATTGATGAGTCATGGGGCTCTGGAGGTATGGTTGAGTTTACTGCTGGTGTGGAGTCGCATCCGCGCTCTATGATTGTTCAGGATGATGGGAAAATATTAGTCTCAGGAGTTTCTTATCCTTCCGCCACGAACACGGAGTTTTTTGCAGCGAGGTTTAATCCCGACGGAACCCCTGATGAATCATTTAATGAAGATGGACAATGGATTAGTTCATATTCAGAATCAGAGGAAGACTGCGATGCCATGGCTGTTCAGGATGATGGTAAAATATTGCTGGGTGGCAACAGCGGTACAGATCCCGTTAATTTGCTTTTTACAAGACTGCATGTTGATGGTACTGTGGATGAGTCGTTTGGAACGGATGGATTCCGTCTAATAAACAACTCAACGATGGGAGCCAATATTTATGACATAGACATACTGAGCAATGGAGATATCGTAGCAATGGGTTATGCATATGAGGGCGCGCCGTTGTATGGGAACCAGGCTATTATGATAAAACTCGATTCTGAAGGCAATCCGGCAGAAGGGTTTGGAACTGACGGTTTATTAATACCTGAAATATTTACTGACGTTTCTGTTGTTTACAGTTTTGTTTTGGATGGCGATTATTTGGTGGCTACCGGACATATTTATGATGAGGACAATAACACGCAACCTTACCTCACTCGCATTGATGCCGATGGTATAGCCGACCCTTCTTTTGGGGATAATGGAATGACAACTTTAAGTGTAGATCCGCTATCTGTAGGTTATGACCTGATAAAAGGCCACGATGGTAAGTATTATGCATCCGGAACTGCCGGACTTGGAGGTATGAATAACAGGGATTTTCTGCTTGTCCGCTGGAATGCAGATGGTACCGTTGATACGGATTTTAATGGCACAGGATATGTTAAAACGGACGTCCGGCCTGATTGGGATGAGGCAAATGCATTGGCCATGCAAGCTGACGGAAACATAGTGTTAGCCGGCTTTTCGTCTGGAATCAATACATCAGGAGATAATGACCGTGTGCTAACCCGCTATGTGAATGACTTTGTTCCTGTCCCTTTTAGTGCTGATTTCGAAGGCACTCCCAATACTGCTTGCGTTGGGAATGCCATACAATTTACTGATATGTCGGAAGGTGAATATTCCAGTCGGGAATGGACGTTTGAAGGAGGAATGCCGGGCACATCAACAGCTCAAAACCCGGAAGTCAACTATCTTGCTCCTGGCTCTTATGATGTTAAACTGGTTATTTCAGATGGCGAACAGCAGGATTCTCTGATTAAAACGGATTACATCCAGGTAAGCGGAGCACCGGCACAAGCATCTCAACCCGAAGGCCCTGAGGATATCTGTCAAAATGCGAATGCAGAGTACCTCATCAATTCGGTTGCAGGTGCTACTTCATACGAGTGGCAAGTTATACCGGAAGATGCCGGAACAATCACGGGCACGGACACTATTGGAGCTTTTGAGTCATCACAGCAATGGTCAGGATCATATACCGTTAAAGTGAGAGCGATAAACACCTGTGGCGAAGGGGAGTGGTCCGAAGAACTTACATGCGAGATTAATCCGGGCCCTTCTGTATTTCAGATCACGGGCGATGGTAATTACTGTCAGGGTGATGAAGGTGCTGAGCTGCTGCTCGATGGCTCAGAATTGGATGTAGAATATGAGCTTTATCTTGATGATGTGGCTACCGGAACCATAGTAACCGGCACCGGCGAATCTGTTAGCTTTGGATATCAGCACGAAGAAGGGCTTTATACTGCTAAAGCTATACATGATGGCTGCTCACAAAATATGGAAGGAGAGGTAACGGTACAGCAAAACCAGCCTCCTGAGCAACCTGAAGTTCCCGCCGGGGTTGAGCAGGTTTGTAATGATGAAGTGACAGCCTATACAGTTGCAGAAGCCTCTGGAGTGAGCGTTTATCAGTGGGCTCTGGACCCTGCGGAAGCTGGTATAGTAAACCATGAGCATGACTCCATTGCTGTAGCGTGGGCTGATGACTTTAGCGGAAACGCTTCCCTGACGGTTTCAGCGGAGAACAACTGTGGAATGAGCATTATCTCCAATCCATTGAATATTAGTGTTAATGCATCCCCTGAGCCTGCTATAGAAGGGTTACAGGATGTGTGTAATGAAGAACAAACAGATTATCAGACTGCAGAACAGGACGGGAGTGATTATGTTTGGCAAGTAACTGGCGGAAGTATTGTATCCGGAGAGGGTACAAATGCCATCACCGTTGAATGGGGAGATTTTGGTATAGGATATATTTCAGTAAGCCAAACAAATAGCGGTGGCTGTGAAACAACCACAGAAGACTATGAAGTAACCATTAATAATTGCAGTTCCATAGGTGAAAGTGATTTGCCCTCCATAAAAGTTTACCCCAATCCTGCAACAGATAAAATTTTCTTGGAGTCAGCCAGCACTAATGACTTAAAAGTTGAGATGATGGATGCTGTGGGTCAGACAATTAAGAAAATTGATATTCCTTCAGGGACTGAGAAGTTTGTGATTAATACCGGAACGTACACTTCAGGAGTATACTTTTTGAAGATGAGACAGAATAAACAAACAATACTGCACAAAGTAATTTTAAAATAAATAAAGAAGTCAATAGGATGTGATATAAGAAGTTTAATTACAAGAGAAAACAAAATTGAATTGAGCTTCCCGGAGAAATCCTTAGTGGAAAGCTGAAAATAATATTCAAACCAAGGGGGGTTATGAGATTTCGTCCGGGCCTTGTGTCCGGCGGAATCTCTTTTTTCTTATACATATAAAAGCTAAAGCCGGTCATATTTATTTACAATGATAAAGTCTTTCTGAAATGAAAACATCGTAAGGATTGTGCAATGGTTCTTTTGATCAAAGCCACTTTGATATTGTTAAGAATATATATTAAGATCATAAAAAGTAGATAATTAGTAAATATTGATAAGTAACTATTTTAACAAATTGTTTCAACAATTTGATGGAGTAACCTGATTGGCAGTTGTCGTCAGAATAGCCTGAAACTTGATAGTAGGAGGGATGTTGACCTGTATCCCAGGGCCACCGATAGCTATCGGTGCTGGGCTTCGCCCTTTCAGCCCTTCAGGTTGAAGAACCCCACCTTACACCCTTCACCGCATTCTTGATTTCCTCCCCGGTAAGATCAAGCAGGCCGCAG
>JBNJFN010000160.1:0-7007 GCA_051746885.1 Bacteroidota bacterium
ATTGGTTTGACATAGGAAACCGGGAAAATCTGGAAAAAGCCCGTAATTTTATATTACACAACCAGTAAAACAAGGTCCTATCATTAATGGAATATTAAAAAAAAATTCATGTTATTCAGAAAAAATGAGGCACATGAAATTAAAAATTCTCTTGTCTCTCTAAGGGCACCTTTTGTAAGATTTGCCAACATTGAAGCCTTAGGTGGAATCTTGCTTCTGATAAGCACATTTTCAGCTTTATTGCTTGCAAACTCCCAATGGGGCGGTGCGTATGAAGATTTCTGGAATCAACAGCTCATCATTGGGACAGATTTCTTCAAACTTGAAATGCCTCTGCTTCGTTGGCTCAATGACGGATTAATGGTCATATTCTTTTTCCTGCTTGGCCTTGAAATCAAAAGGGAGTTCATTGCAGGGGAACTTTCAAATATTAAACAATCCACGCTACCCATCTTTGCATCCATCGGGGGAATGATAGTCCCGGCAGGTTTATTTATTATTTTAAATTACAATAAAACCGGCATGGAGGGTTGGGGAATCACCATGGCAACTGACGTTACTCTTTCTCTGAGTATTCTCGCATTGATTGGTAGAAAGGTACCCATAGGCTTAAAGGTATTCCTGGTGGGTTTTGCCATCGTGGATAATATTGGAGCTGTGCTAAAAATTGCCTTGTCTGATAATGCCTTAATAAACTGGGAGTTTTTCGGTATTGCCGGAGGATTATTGGGTATTCTGGTATTGTTTAATTATAGGAACGTAAGATACATTCCAGCGTATATGGTTCTCGGGTGGATAATATGGTATATGTTTCTTAAATCGGGGATTCATCCAACGATGGCCGGTATTTTAATTGCTTTCACCATACCTGCCAAAAGAAAAATTAAACTGACAGAATTTTCCGTCAATCTAAGAAACGCAGTGGATGATTTCTGTGATCAATCCTGCCACGACAGAATAATACTTAATAATCAGCAACTGTCAATCATCGATAACATCAAGTATTATATTGACAGGGTACAAAGCCCGGTACAATATCTTGAAAATACGCTACACAGTTTTGTAACCTATATCGTCATGCCGTTATTTCTCTTTGCCAATGCAGGCATTGTTTTCAGAGGATTCGTACTGGAAACATTCAACACGCTGACATTAAATATCGCTTTTGCCATGGTATTTGGAAAATTAACAGGAATATTATTGTTCTCCTGGTTATCAATTAAATTTGGTGGCGCCTCTTTGCCAAAAAATACCAACTGGAAGCATATCTTTGGCGCAGCCTTACTTGGAGGAGCGGGCTTCACCATGTCTCTGTTTATAAGCAATCTGACATTTGAAAACATAATCCTTCTGAATGAGGCCAAACTGGGTGTATTGCTTGGCTCATTTACAGCTTCTATATTGGGGTTGGTTTATCTGAAACTAACACTCAGAAAAAATTATGCGGCAAAACATTCATGATGAAGACCGGAGTAATTACCGGTGCCGGTCTCTTAAAGTTTGAATCACCTCATCCATAGAATATCCTTTATAAACCAGCAATGCCATCATATGATAAACCAGATCGGCTGCTTCATTCAGCAACAACTCCTTATTCTGCCCTTTCGCTTCAATTACAAGCTCAACAGCCTCCTCCCCAACTTTTTGGGCAATCTTATCAATTCCTTTTCCGTAAAGCTTGGAAGTATAGGAATTCTCAGGCATTTTCTCCTTCCTGTCCCTGAGTATCTGCTCCAGCTCCTTCAAGAAGTCACCGGAGGCGCCTTCCTCTTCATCAAAACAACTGTATTTTCCCAAATGGCATGTATTACCCATAGGCTCCGCTTTGATCAGAAGACTATCATCATCACAATCGGTTTTTATTTCTTTAACCACCAAATAATTTCCGCTGGTCTCTCCTTTGGTCCACAATTGTTTCCGTGACCGGCTGTAGAATGTAACATAACCGGTGGTAACAGTTTTATCATAGGCTTCCCTGTTCATGAATCCCACCATCAGAACTTTTGATGTATTCCAGTCCTGTATAACCACCGGCAGAATACCGTTAAGTTTGTTAAAATCAAGTTCCATATTAATTGATTGATTGGTTGATTGATGAAGAGCAGAGGGCCTGGAGCGCAGTGCTGAAGACTGAGAGCAGGACAAATGTCCCGGATCCAGGGTCTCGTGTCTTGAGTTACCTGTAGTTAAATTGCTCATCGATACTACTGGTCTAAACTCTAATCTCTTTTCCCTGCGCTCTAAGCTCTGGGCTCTTGGCTACATCCCCCTCACTACTCAATACTACTCATTACCCTCCTTTTCTCGTCTTCTCATCTTCTCATTGTCCCGTTTTCTCCTCTTCCCGTCTTCCCGTCTTCTCAAATTCTCACCTCAACTTCTTGCTGTTTCAAATATCTCTTCAGTTCTTCGAGGCCTATCTCATTATAGTGGAAAATACTTGCAGCCAGAGCAGCGTCCACACGGGTTTTAGTAAATACTTCGGAAAAATGCTCCATCCTTCCCGCTCCTCCGGAAGCAATAACAGGTATAGACAGAATCTCGCTCAGTTCATTTAAAGGTTCCAGCGCATAACCCTCTTTTGCTCCATCATGATCCATCGAGGTGAACAAAATTTCCCCGCATCCCCTTTCCTCTCCTTCTTTAGCCCATTGAAAAAGGTCTTTATCCGTATTGATCCTTCCCCCGTTGATAAATACTTTCCACGAGCCCTCAATATGCTTGGCATCAATGGCCAGGGTGACAAACTGATTGCCAAAATTTTCAGCCATCATGTTAATCAGTTCAGGAGAATTGACCGCCGCCGAATTGACCGATATCTTATCTGCACCTGATTCCAACAGAATTTCGGCATCCCTGAGCTCATTAATGCCACCCCCCACAGTAAAGGGAATGTTAAGGTTCTTGGCTATCCGCCGCACCAATTGAGGCAGTGTTTTTCTTTTTTCGTGAGAAGCCGTAATATCCAGATATACCAATTCGTCGGCTCCTTCCCTTGAATACAACTCTCCCAGTTCAACAGGATCGCCTACATCTTTTATCTCCTTAAAACGGATACCCTTCACTGTTTTCCCTTCTTTAATATCCAAACACGGGATGATTCGCTTTGCCAACATAAAATTCTGTTTTAAGTAAAATCAATTTCAAAACTATTCCGAAGCAACAAATTCCTTTAACGCATCAAGTTCGAGCCATCCTTCATACAGCGCCTTACCAATTACTGCAGCATCTACTCCAAATTGATTCAACCGTTTGAGATCCTCCAGGGAAGCAACGCCGCCACTGGCAATAATCTTAATCTCAGGAAATGACTCTTTCAGCCTTTTATAAAGCTCAGCATTCACTCCTTCGAGCATTCCATCCCGGCTTATATCCGTACAAAGGACCTCTTTAAGTCCAACCGGCAGATACCATCCTATCAATTCATCTACTTTCAGGTCGGAACCGCTTGTCCAGGCATCCACAGCCACTTTATCTTCCCTGACGTCTGCAGCAATGATAAATTTTTCAGCTCCGGTTTCAGCCATCCAGCCTTGGACCATAGCGGGCTCGCGGACGGCCAGCGATCCTATGGTAACATAATCGGCACCGGCCTCCAGAACTTCCTCAACATCATCCTTAGACCGGATACCTCCTCCATAATCAATGACCAGGCTGGTTTCTTTTCGCAGTTTTGACAGCGTCTCCAGATGCATCAGCTTCTTCTTTTTTGCGCCTTCCAGGTCGACAATATGTAGCCGCCTGAAACCTTTATCCATATAAAGCCTTGCCAATTCAACCGGATCATGGGGATATTCCGTCTGCTGATCAAATTGACCCTGCTTAAGCCTGACGCATTTCCCTTGCATCAGATCGATGGATGGGATTATTTCTATCATATAGCCAATTATATTTTAATCATTTATCCTATTGTTTACCATTTGATTGACTGTTATTAAAAAGTCATTAAGTTGTCATTAAGTGGTCATTAATGATGATTCCCGTCTAAAAAGTTGGTCAGAATCTTCTCACCGATTGTGCCGCTTTTTTCAGGGTGAAACTGCACGGCAAAAAAATTGTCTTTATGCACTGCAGCACTAAAAAGCCTGGAATGGTAACTTTTGGCAATGGTATAATCTGTTATGGGCACATAATAACTATGGACAAAATAGACAAACGCACCTTCTTCTATTCCCTCAAAAAGGGAAGATTTTAACCCGTATATTCTGTTCCATCCCATATGAGGCACTTTGATCTTGCCCCGAAAACGTTTTACTTTTGTATCGATCAGGCCCAATGTTTTTGCATCCCTTTCTTCGGAACTTTCACACAAAAGTTGCATACCCAAACAAATAGCGAGAACAGGTTGATCAAGGCTTTTGATCAGCTCATCCAGCCCCCTGCCAGCCAAATACTCCATGGTACTCTTCGCTTCTCCAACACCCGGAAAAATCACCCGGTCGGCTTTTTTTATCTTCTCATGGTCCTCCGTTATTTCAGCCTCCTGATGTAATCTTTTCAGGGCAAAATCCACCGATCTTATGTTGCCGGCATTGTATTGAATGATCACTGTTTTCATTTATAGCTTTCCTTTTGTGGTCGGTATGGTTACATCGTTCACATCTTGTTTAACGGCCATTTTAAGTGCCCTGGCGAATGACTTAAAAACCGCTTCAATCTTATGATGTTCATTTTTGCCTTTGGCGCTGATATGAATGGTACATCTGGCTTCACGGGCAAAAGATTCAAAGAAATGCTCAAACATTTCAGTGGGAACCTCTCCAACCCGTTCCCGGTTCAATTCAACCTCCCATTCCAGATGGGCCCTGCCTGAAAAATCAAGCACACAATTGGCAATGCTTTCATCCATAGGGAGAGAAAAACCATACCGTTCCATCCCTTTCTTGTTCCCAACAGCCCTGGAAAATGCTTCACCCAAAGCCAAACCGGTATCCTCAATGGTATGATGTGCATCCACATCCAGATCACCCTTTACATTAAGATCCAGATCCATCTTACCGTGCCTGGCCAGCTGATCAAGCATGTGGTTGAAAAAGCCCAGGCCTGTCTGAATATCCGAGTGCCCTGTGCCATCCAGGGACAATGAGCCATTGATGGAAGTTTCATCAGTTTCCCTTTTAATCGGGGCTGTCCTGTAGTATTTTCTCAAATAAGAAAAAATCTCATCCCAACTTTGTCCTACCAGGGCGCAAAAATCGGCGAGCTCATCCGGTACAGACCGTTCCTCTTCATCAATCTTAATTCCCCTTAAACCCATATTTCGGGCCAATATAATATCCGTATCCCGGTCACCGATTACAAATGAAGCTTCCCTGTCAAAATCTCCCTGAAGATACAACCTAACCAATCCTGTATTGGGCTTTCTGTTGGGTGAATTGTCCTTGGGTAAAGATGAATCAATCAAGACTTCCTCAAATTGAATATCTTCATTTTTTAATGTCTTTAAAAGCTTATCCTGTACAAGCTGAAAATCTTTTTCAGGATAGGAAGCCGTACCCAAGCCATCCTGATTGGAAACCATTACGAGGCGATAATCGAGCAAGTGGGTGATCAAATACAAATTTCTGAATACACCGGGTAGAAATTCCATTTTCTCCAGGGTATCCACCTGTTCATTTTCCGGCTCCCTTATGAGGGTTCCATCCCGGTCAATAAAAAGATACTTTTTCATTACTCTATTTGGTTTTCTTCGAATTCACGACAAAACTTCATTAACTGATTGTTTTCAGAGGGCTTACCTACTGTAACCCTTACCGATCTTTCACATCGCGGTAAACCGGAACGATCCCTGATAATAATTCTTCTGTCTGCAAGAAATCCAACCAATCTGCCGGGATCAGAGACTTTTACAAGTAAAAAATTGGCATCGGACGGAAATACATGTTCCACAAAACTACAGTTTTCAAAAAAATCAATCAACCTTTTCTTTTCTTTGTTGATCAATTTCACATTTTTCCCCAACTGTTTCTGCCTTTTAATTTTCCTTAGCGCAAGCTTCTGGGTCACACGGTTCACATTATAAGGATATTTGATTTTATTCAATATATCGATGATCTCATGTATAGCAAAAGCATACCCCAGCCGGATGCCTGCCATACCCCGTGCTTTAGAGAAAGTCTGCAGGATGATAAGATTGGCATATTGTCCGAGCAACGGCAAAAAGCCCGGATCTCCGGAAAAATCAATATAGGCTTCATCGAGTATAACCAAACCCTGAAAACGATTCAGAATCTCCTTCACTTTCTCAGGATCCAGGAGGTTTCCTGTAGGATTATTAGGGCTGCAAAGAAAAATCAGCTTGGTATTTGGGTCTGTATTCCGTAAAATTTCATCTACGTCGGGCTGAAAATTTTCGGTGAGTTGGGGCTTTCTGACTTCCACCTCATTGATTTTGCCTGCTACTTCATACATGCCGTAGGTAGGTTCGGGAACAATCATATTATCCTGACCGGGATTGCAGAAACCCCGTATTATCAGATCAATGATCTCATCACTGCCGTTACCGATAAATATCTGCCTCGTTTCCATCCCCCTAAAATCGCCAATCTTTTGCTTAAGAGCCTTCTGATAGGGATCGGGATAACGGTTCAGGGATTTCCCAAACGGATTTTCGTTGGCATCAAGAAAAACATACCCTTCCCCCTGGTATTTTTCTCTGGCTGCACTATAAGGGATCAACTGTTTAACGTTTTCCCTGACCAGATTATTAATTTCAATCATAATCAACTACTTTTGTTTTCAAGTCGAACCTGAACGGCCATACTGTGGGCTTCCAGCCCTTCCGCACGGGCCATCCTCATGGTGCTTTCACCGATATTTCCGAGGCTGTCTCTTGAAGCCCTCTGAAAAGTAATTTTTTTCACAAAGGCATCCAGATTAACCCCGCTGTGAGAAACAGCATAACCATTGGTGGGCAGTACGTGGTTTGTGCCGGAGGTATAATCTCCCAGGCTTTCCGGAGTATAATTGCCTATAAATACAGAGCCGGAATTCCGTACCTGACGGGA
>JBNJFN010000161.1:0-6975 GCA_051746885.1 Bacteroidota bacterium
TGTCCTGATGTCTTCCAGATCGACAATAATAGCGCCCCTGTCCATCGCCTCGGTCCCGAACGAAACAGTTCCGGCCACCTTAAAGTTGTACATGGTCATGCTTCCATTCATGGTGGAGCCAATAAGGGTTACCTCTTCGCCCGGATTGACGTTTAGATTTTGTGAAAATTGTTCACTTAAAATGGCCTCTCCCGGTTTTTGAATTATATTGCCCCGCACCATCGATTTTCGAATGTTCAAACGTTCAACCTCCCGGCTGTTTTCTGATAATATATCTATCCCCATGCCCATAGCAGGTCCCTGTGTCCGGGTTTCACCGTTTTCATCAGGAACGTCAATAAGACCGCCAAACTGAATACGAGGTGCCCACTTCATTTCGGGATATTGTTCGTTCAGGTCATCCAGCAGTTCGTCCACACCAATTAATGCCAAATCGTTGGGTACCTGACTTGCGTTATCGGCATAGGCTTTTGTCATCACTTTTACATGACCATGAGAAAACCTTGCGTTCATCTCAATGGTATCACCCATAAAACCAGTTATATAGGCATGGACAAATACAGTAAGCATTACCCCAATAGATACCACAATAATGGGAAGCCGGCTGCGGCTTTTATCGCGAAATAGTCCTTTTATCAAAAATCGTATCATTGTATTTTCCCTCTCAATGCTTCTGTTGGATTCATTTTTGCAATTTTTCTCGAAGGCCAGTAGCTTACTATAGTTGTTATCATTACTACAATAAGAACAGTTGACACTACCAGGCCAAGACTGTAAACCGGGTAAAGTGTTTGCGCCATAGCCATACCGAATTCACTGGCATCCATGGGTAAAGTCCATCCAGCCTTTGCCTGCCAGGCTAAAAAAGGTATTCCATAAACCGCTGAAAGAACAGCAGCAAAAATGGAGTGCATAGCGCCTTCCACAGTAAATAAACCTACCACTTCGCGCCTTGTGTAACCGAGAGCAATGTAGGTACCTATTTCTCTTTGTCTTCTGAAGATAGACAAAACCTGTGTGTCAAAAATGGCAAGCATGGCCAGCAACAGCAAAATAGCGTAAAAGAATGATTGACCAACAGTTTTTGTTTCAATCAATTCATCAACTGAGGCTGTCAGTTCCTCTGTAGGTTTGTGTGTCCATCCATCGACATCGGATCTTTCTTTTTCACTGTTTTTATAGGTGAAGATTGTAGCTTCATTCTCATACAAGGTCATAGACTGAAGCTTTTTGAGTGGGAGGTAAACTTGCGATGATTCCACTGCCGGAACATTGCTTGAAAAAACACCCGTTATTACTATTTCTGTAGCATCAAATGTTCCCCTGGCATCACGCCAGCGAAGGGTCAGGTAATCACCTTTCTCAAGCTGGAGGTTCTTTGCCATCAGACCACCAACAATAGCCGGAACGGCATCCGTTGTTGTATCAAGCTTATGGGTTGGTAACAAAAAGATATCCTGTTTGGGATCTATCCCTTTAATGGAAACGGATTGCATCCGACCCTCCGGATAAATGGTTCCCTGTATGATCAGCATAGGCTCCATGTCTCCTCTTGCGATTTCATCTTCGAATTCCTGCGGAATGGAAGCATGGCTTTCAGTCAGGGTAAACAGATCATACGGATCATAATTTTCGTGCCAATATTGTCCTTCGCCAATTTCCCAGTTCTTCATATCCGTTTTGGCCTGGTAGTCCCAGCCAACCATAAGGCCCTTCATCCAGATAATCACCACAAAGGAAAATGACAATACAATCACATTGAGCCAGGTACGCAGCCCTGCACCGATGAGATTGCGATATGCCAGTTTAATGGCTGTTTTCATGATATTTAAACTTTAATTTTTATACGTTTATTAAGAGAGTAAAGAGTTAATTTCAGAACAAAATGATTTTTATACCTTCTCTTCCCCCAGGATTCGGCTATCTGAGCACATACCGATCTGGAGGATCGTCGGATTTGATCCGTCAGAGAATATTTTTCCTCTTTAGGGAAGTTAACCGTTAGTTCAAAAATCATTTTTGCCAACTCCCGAGACTGTTTATAAACCTCCAAATCCTTAAAACTTCGAGCATGGCCTAATTTTCTTTCCATGTTGCTGTTTTTAATTATTCAACATTTTTACCATATACTCCTCAATGTTCACTTCTTACTGTTTACTTCTTCACTGCTCACTTCTTCCACTATCTCATCCTTATCCACTTTTCCATCGAAAAGGTATATTTTCCGCCGGAGGTATTTAATTACTTTTTCATCGTGGGTAGCAAATAGGAAGGTGGTATTCAGTTCCTGGTTCAGATTCACCATTGTTTTCAGAATATGATGAGAATTGGCGGCATCTAGGTTCGCAGTGGGCTCGTCAGCCACCACCAAAGACGGTTTTTTTACCATTGCCCTGGCAATAGCCACTCTTTGGCATTCTCCTCCTGAAAGTTGGGGAGGCTTAGACTTCACTTTATCAGTTAGGCCCACCCATTCGAGTGCGTCCATGACCATTTTCGTTCGCTCTGATGCTCCAATTTTAAGCAAGAGCAATGGAAACTCTACATTTTCAAACACCGTATGTACTACCAGCAAATTGTAATTTTGGAAGATAAACCCCAGATATTTCTTCCGAAGCCAGGCCGCCTGCTTTGGAGTAAACTCACCAATTGATTGATTCAGCACCCAGGCTTCGCCTTCTGTGGGCGTATCGAGTGAACCTACAATATTAAGGAGCGTAGTTTTTCCTGAACCACTCGGCCCTATTAAACCGGTAAATTCTCCTGTGTCAAGCGTGAGGTTGATCCCGCTTAACGCAGTAAACTTTGTTTTCCCCGTCGGAAAGGACTTGGTCAGGTTCTTGATTTGAATGATGGTATTGTTTTCCATGTCTCTTATTTTTAATAAAAGCCTTTTATTTTTTTAGTGGTTAAATACAAGCATCAGTTGAATTCCCCTGCCTCCGAAAAGATTTTCTGTTCCTCCTCCTTGTGCAGGAAGGTTGTAATGATCGGGATTCCAATAGGCCATAAGATGGATGGACATTGCATCATACTGACGCTCCCAGTTCACAAAACTATATAGCTGGTTGTTGGTCCAGTCGCGGTACAATATGACGGCCAGATTATCGAACAATCCCAAGGGATAAGAAAGGGAAAGCGCGGAAAAACTCGTTCTGCGGTCAAAGGCAAAGGCTTCGGCATCATAGGCAGACAGCAAGTGTTCCAGTGTAATGCCCAGTCCGTTACCGATACCGAAAGTATAATCGATGCCTGCATTCATCATCTCCTGGTTGGAATAGGGACCAAGGTCTTTCTTTTTGGTGATCCAGGCTCCCTCCATCCATATTCCCACAACAACATCCATCCGCACATCCAATCCGAACCTGTGTTCCGGGATGCTGGTATAGGAGGGGATCATTAATTCATTGTCACGGGAATCGGCTGTACGATGATGATAAGTAAGTGCAGCCTCACCGGAAGGGATGGGAAGCTGGAGGCGCCCGCCGATTTCAGGATGGGACTCCCTGGTTCCGACCAGCTCCCAGCCTTTGGTTTTGTTATTCCCATAAAGGCCCCAAACCCATATATTCGCATTGTTCAGAAAATAATATCTGCCCAGCAAACCCCATACCCCGTCTGTAAGCTGCAGGGGATCCCGCGGGTCGATCCGGTCGAACCACATCAGGGGGCGCAGCATACTGGCAGAACCAAAATTGATCTTCTGCAGGCCCAGGCGCATCTCAAGCTGCCTTGCAGAATAACGGACCCAGGAACGGTAAGGTTTAATCTTACCATGGGTTGAGGGATTATGAAAATCCTTCCAGTTGCTGTAGCCATATATATTGGCCGAGCCCTCAAAATCAAGCTGGCGATCGCCCGCCCACCGCACCTCATAATTTAGCTGAGGAATATATCTACCTCCTACCTGGACAGGAAAAGCATGATCAGGATTGTAATGGCTCCGGACAGAAAGCTGACCCTGAAAGAGCAGTGTGTCACCGGGACTGTAAAGCTGTGCCATCGCCCAGAAAGGTGTCAGAAGTAATATACCCGCAATTCGTATGAATCTTTTCACTGTATGCTATTTTCTGGGCAACAGCCCGTAAAACATAAAACGCATCATCTCCATGATCAACTCCTGGGGATTGTCATAATGCTTCTGTAACTGCTGATCGGTAACCATCTGTATCATTTGGTTGATGTGGTAAACCACAAAAGGTATTTTCACATCTTTCCTGATCAATCCCTTTTTCTGGGAAGCTTTAAGGAAGGATGTGAACATTTCAGTGCTCTTCCTTGACTGCTCTTCAATATAGCTATGCAGTCCAAGTTCGGGATTCTTATAAATGTCATTAATAAACTCACTGCTAATATCTTTAGTTCCTTCCATCTTCATCAGAAACATCTGCTCAAGCTTCTCCTCAAAAGACATCTCGCTTTTAATTATATTACGGAATTTTTTCATCGACCGCTCCACTTCTGATTTCAAAACAGCCAGTGCCAGGTTTTTCTTATTGGAGTAATACTTGTAAAGGGTCATCTTGCTCACATTGGCCTTGCTGCTGATCTCTTCCATAGTGATCCTGCTGACGCCGTGCTTCCAGAACAGCTCCTTTGCAGTATTAATGATGTCTTTCTGCTTTTTATTCATCACAAAAAGGGTTTACACATAATTTTTAATTGTACAAATATATTATAATTTTACATAATACGTATAATTTTTATATATTATTATATTTTTTTTAGAAAAAGTATAAGACGGATAAAAAATATGGTTCAATTAGTGAATGAGGCTGATGCGAAGAATAGATGGGTTGGGATTTATGGTTTAAATTGTTGAATGAGGCTAAGAATAAATGAGGGATATTCTGGCAGATTGCCAACTGCATTTTGCCAATTGCCAAATTAAAAAACATGTTGATGTTAAGGCTAAGGCGAGAGTGTAAATCGGAGGGCAGACGTTTAGTGCCGGCTTATTCAATCATTTATGCATTTACACATTCATGCATTTATTCGCGCCCATTTTTTATACCTTTATGCATATTTTATGATATTTGTATCACCCCAAAAACAAATAGCTATGAAAAATATTCTGTCAACCCTTATTACCGTTATGATGATTATTCCCACAATGGCCCTGAGCCAGCAAAGCGATGTCGATACGGTACGGCTTTTTTATCTGGGCGGTCAGTCCAATATGGATGGTTACGGTTATAACTCGGAGCTGCCTGATGAGCTGAACAAAACCTTCGGGGATATTCAAATTTACCACGGGAATCCTGTGGGGGATGACGAGCCCAACGGAGGCCTTGGTCTATGGGAAAAACTGAGGCCCGGCCATGGAAGAGGTTTTTCCACGGATGGCAAGGAAAACAATCTGTCCGACCGTTTCGGCGTGGAGCTTTCCTTTGCCCAAAAGCTTCAGGAACTGTATCCTAATGATGAGATCGCCCTGATCAAGTATTCGAAGGGCGGAACCTCGATTGACAGCGTGGCGGCAGAAGATTTTGGTTGTTGGGAACCAGATTATGTTGGAGAAAAAGGCATCAACCAATATGACCACTTTCTGAAGACTGTGCGCAATGCTATGGACGTAAAGGATATTGACGGCGACGGCCGGGAAGAGCACCTGGTGCCCTCCGGCATCATCTGGATGCAGGGGGAGAGTGATGCCGGGTACAGTGAAGCTGTTGCCAAAAGGTATTATTCCAACCTGAAAAGACTGATGGACCTGATTCGGGCCGTTTTTCGCGTCGACGACCTGCCGGTGGTACTGGGCAAGATATCTGATTCATGGGATGATGATGACGGAAAGGTATGGGACTACGGCGAACTGGTACAGCATGCCCAGGAAAAATTTGCCAGGACAGACGAATGTGCAGCCATCGTCAGAAGCACCCGCTATTATGACTATTCCGACACCTGGCATTACGACAGTGAGGGATTTATTGATCTGGGAGAGCAGTTTGCAAAGGCAATCTACAGGCTGGATGACTGAACGAGGGCACGAAAGAACGACTTAAGCGAGGGGGCGAATGAGCGACGGCACGAAAGAACGAGAGCACGAGGGCAAGAGGGCACGAAAGAGCGACAGGGCGAGGGAGAAATAAAGACATTAAGTGGTCATTGGGGGGCATTGTAAAGCGTTTGACAGGACCCGATAGCTATCGGGTTTGACCAAGAGTTTGAATGTTTTAGCGTTTTAGGAAGGCTGAAATAAAAAGGGGGCTGCACTCTGGCACCCCCCCTCTCATGACATGATAATCAGGAAAACAAATTAAGTATGTACCTCACTTCACAAAGGTATGGAATATCTTATAAAAAATCTAGAGGCATTAATTTTTTTAATCTTCATCGTCCTCGTCGTCATCATCATCTTCTTCTGAATCATCATCGTCATCGTTATCGTCATCCTCGTCATCGTCATCATCATCTTCATCGTCGTCATCACGCTCACCCTCTTCAAATTCGGAGTGCTCGTCCAGGTATTCCACTATCATTTCAGCAAGCTCCTCGTTGTGATCTTCATTGATCAAAATTGTGCCGGATTCATCCATTTCGGCCTTACTCAGGTCAATGCTGTTGAACAGGGCGTAAAGGTCGATGCGTACGATCAGCTCCTTGAACTCCTGGTCGTTCACCTGGATGCCGTTCTCGCTTTCCACTTCGAAATCAATGTCCTCGTCGGTGTAGTAAACCACCGGGTAGGTTGTGCCCTCCGTATCGGTGTACTGTGCTTCAATATAAACCGAATGACCATTATCAAGGACCGGCGAAATCTCTGCTTCAATTTCATTGTAGGTTCCGGGCTGAATGGTCATCAGTTCCGATAATTTGGTACCTGCAAGCAGATCAATCTGGAAGGCGCCTTCAAACTCGTATTCGGTTTCAGTACTCACGGTACCGTAATCGTTTTCTGTCTCCTGTTCTCCTTCCATTTCGAGCTCGCTGAGACCTACCATGGCACTGTCAAAAACTAAGGTGTCGGATGCC
>JBNJFN010000162.1:0-6973 GCA_051746885.1 Bacteroidota bacterium
ACTGGTGTTAAAAGTAAAACAATGGATTTAAAGGCTAAAATACATCATTCAAAAATGACAAATCCCATTACAAGAAAAAATGACAATTTTCAATGTTTTCAAGTAAAATGCATTAAGATCACAAGTGCAATTTTATCGTAACTATTTCAATAATCATTACTTTTGCAGTTTAAAAATCAATAGATTATTGATGAAACCTGTCTGACGACAGGCAGGTAAGACGACTCGTATAGTATTAATATTCTGGATTATAACCTAAACAACCCTTGAATTTCAAACTATTGACTCAAAGGTTTATACAAAAGTTTAGCGGATTATTGTAAACCATCCTCCATGACTAAGTTTTTTTAGCAACATACGTTTGTTTCATAGAGGCATTGAATTTTAACAATTCTCATAAGCTGGCAAGACATCCCAAATTATACCAAGGCAAGATAAGGATATTTAAAACCAACCAAAACTATCAAAAAACCTTTTGTAGAAATTAACCGACAAATGGGGAACAATTTAAAATTACTGTTCAACCATCTTTTCCCAGAAAGAATATTTCGCGATTCGGCTAAAGTTTTATTGGGACAAGCGACAGGACAAGCACTTATTTTTATATCGGGTCCTCTCCTTTCAAGGTTGTATACCCCTGAAGAATTTGGGATTTATGCACTTATGTCATCTATCGCGGGGTTACTCTCTATTGCTTCAACCGGTGGTTATGAATTTGCCATAATCAATGTCAAAGAAGAAAAAGAAGCACAAATTCTTTCCATCATTTCTATTGTTTTTTCCACTATAACCGCCATTATTTCGGCAATAATCCTTCTCGTCCTTACCATTAAATCTGAAGCCATAACAACGGGCATGAAAGGAGCTGGATGGGGATTATTACCTGCTTTTGTTATTTTTCAGGGAATAAACAACACGGCAAATTTCTCACTAAACAGGCAAAAAATATATGGAACCATTTCATTATCAAGAACATTAAGGGCCTTAGTTATGGTCCCTCTCCAATTGTCTTTGGGAGTTTTTAATTATTCATTCGGTCTCTTTATCGGAATGGTTTCCGGACATTTAACAGGCATGCTGTTTCAACTAAGAAAAATATATAAACAGCTGACCTACCAAATTAAAACTGTAAGTATTAAAGAATTAAAAAAGATTGCCCAGAAAAATTATAAATTCCCGGCCTTTTTTATGCCTGAAGAATTGATTAATAGCATTTCGGCACAAGCCCCGGTTTTTTTGCTAAAAGCTTTTTTTAATCACGCTTCGGTTGGATTATATGCTCTTCCTCAAAAATTTTTAAGCATTCCCATTGTACTAATTGGAAATTCTCTCGGACAAATATATTTCCGTAACGCAGCTTTAGATTATACAGATCCTGATGAACTTTTACAAACCACAATCAGGTTATTCAGATTTCTGTTCAGTCTTGGTCTCTTGCCTTTCTCTTTTTTGATGATATTTGGAGACATTATCATTCCTTACATATTTGGAGACGAATGGTACCAATCAGGTATTTATACAATGATATTAAGTCCATGGCTTTTTTTTGTTTTAATAGGGTCTCCCCTTTCCAACATATTTCCGGTGAAAGGGAAACAAAGGTTAAGCCTGATTATCAACATTTACATGCTTGCTGGAAGAATATTTGCCTTTATGACCGGGTATTTCCTGTTTGAAAGCCCAATCATTTCTGTTGCTTTATTTTCGGCAGTTGGTTTTGGTTTCTGGTTTTTTATCGCATTTTATAATTTATATTTGGTCAAAGCCAGAATTAAGCCTGAGATTTTTAAAGTGTTATCAATATGGCTGTTGACTCTCTTAATTTTACTATTTATTCGATATTCATTCGTATAAAATTTATTTAAGTCATTGGCCCAATGGAACCTGTCTGCCGTTTTATATATATGCAAACATCATTTCTAGTGGTTTTGCATCATAAATGAGAATGTTTCTCTTTCATGAACCGCCAGGCAGGCTCGCATGCAAGAACTTATAGATGTTCCTTTGTGACAAACCTTGTCATGCTTGTTTCATTAGTCTAAGCCTGCTCTCCCTTTAAACAGGGAAAGACACTATAAAAATTTAAAAATGAGTAACTCAAACAAATTTCAATTTACTCCCACGTATAATTGTGGCGGAGAATGGACATATCATAAATCCATATGGGTGAAAGGTTATGCATTTTTATCTAGAGGAGACTTATTAAAAGGTAATGAACTAGCTGAATATTTAAATTGTATAATAAAACCTGGAGAAACTGTAAAATTAAAAAACCTAAACGGACGATTCGTAGCAACAGGACAAAAAGACAATTTTTCCTTCATTTGCACAGACAGGACAAGGAGTTTTCCCATGTTTTTCAAACATCAGACCAACAATAAAGTCCTGGTATCGGACAACCCGCTTAACCTGTTAGACGAAAACACAAAAATCGACGAAAAAGCCTTGCAGGAATTTCTTGCTTCAGGTTACACATGGCAAGAAAGAACATTATTTAAAGACATTAAACAATGCGAACCTGCACACGTGATTTTCTTTTATCCTGATAAAACTGAAAAACAAAAATACTTTTCATTTTCGACCTCAAAAATAAAAGGGATTTCATATAACGAAGCTTTTCATCAACTCTCAGAGATACTTGAAAACATTATGCAGAGGGCTCTCAAAGTATTAGGTGATACCCCGGTTGTTGTTCCTTTGACAAGTGGTTATGATTCCAGATTTCTAGCAGCCTGGTTTAAACATAATAACAAAAATATCCATACAACCTTTACTTCCGGTAAAAGAAGCTCTCCTGAATTTGAAAACGCGGAAAAAGTCGCCGCGAAACTAAATATTCCATGGGAACCTGTATATTTAGATGATGAAAACGTAGAAACACATTTTCCCGGAGATGACACCATCCAAAAATTCATAGAATTCTCCTTTGCCTTTTCCTCAATGGGCTTTTTTCAGGATGTTATAGCATTAAACACTCTCAATTTCCCATCCAATACGGTAATTGCCGGGGGACATTCAGGAGACGTCACAGCTGGCAGTCACATCTGGCCTTTTCAGCAATTAATGAATAAACCTTTAAACCTTTACTATGCCTTTCAGCGAATGTTCCCTTATTTTAATGCATCTTCTAAAGAAAAAACCAGACTCAAACAAACATTACAAAATAAATATGATCAAAGCAAAGGAGACATTCCTTTTAGTATAATCCAGGAGATAGATTTTTCTGAACGTCAGAGTAAATTTATAGTAAACTCCTGTCTTGGTTATAATTTTTTTACAAGTGGTACGATACTCCCTTTTTTTGATAACGAATTTGTGGATTTTTTTAAAGACCTTCCTTTTCAGTATAGGTTTAATAAAAAGCTATACAATAATGTTTTAATTGAAAATTATTTTAAACCTCTCGATCTTAATTTTCAAAAAGAGCATCAGGATACCCCATCGGACCTCTATCGCCAAATGTTAAAACAATCTCTTCCGAAAAGCATCCAGGACATCTATTCAAAAAGGCATCCCCTTCCCGATCATTTGAATTATTTCAAATTCCTGGAACAATTATCTGGCAACTCACTTACAACATTGAAAAACATACATAAATATCCTAATCAACATATTATCGAGTGGTATATTCAAACCCAATTATACAAGAGAATATAATAAAAAGGAACGCGGCGGGAAACGAAAGGAGTTATAATAATTTTTTGCATAAAAAATCCCGCCCCCAATAAATAAAGGAGACGGGATCAATATCAAAAAATGCAATAATGGAAATTACTCCATCACTTTCAGCTTAATGTTGCGGAACCATACATCATCGCCATGGTCCTGAAGGCCGATGTAACCTTTGCGGTCATCACCACCTGCATTGATCATTTCTTCCCAGCCGTCAAATTTGCTGTTGGCAATCATTTCTTCCCATTCAGGTGTCCACAGGTGATACTCAAGAACATTCTCCCCATTTTGCATGTGAACAACGGTGCCTTTGTAAACCAAAATACCGCCAGTATTCCACTCTCCATGACCTTTTGAATTCTGCGGATCTGCAGGAACCAGGTCATAAAGAGATGCTGACTTGCGGTTGCCATCTTCTCCAAGGCGTGCATCCGGATGGTTTTCATTGTCCAGAATTTGATATTCGGGTGCTGAACGCCAAATTGGCTCGTCTTCAAGCTCCTGAGCCAGGTAGAACACGCCGCTGTTTCCGCCTTTGGAAACTTTCCAGTCGAATTTCAACTCAAAGTTCTTGAACTGCTCGTCATAGATGATATCGCCCCCATCTTCGGCGCCGGCTTCACCTTCGCCTGAGCCCTGAATCATTATGGCACCATCATCGATGGTCCATGCACCGGGCACTTCGTCCATGCCATAGCCACGCCAGCCTTCAAAATCTTCTCCGTTAAACAGAAGTTCCCAGCCTTCTTCTTTTTCCTTTTCGCTCAATGCATTCACAGGCGCTTCTTCTTCCATAGCTGCTGATTTTTGTTCTTCACTGTCGCCATTGTCAGACTTTTTCTGTCCGCCACCACAAGCAGAAAACAGAAAAAGGCCAGTTACCAGGCCAACTGTCAAAATATTTGCTTTCATATTTAAAAATTTTTTTGGTTGAACTTTAATTTGAGAAATGGTTATCCCCGAAAAAGCTCCGGGAATAACCATTAAGAAATCTTTTTACAATCAATCATTTAAGGCATATCCGGAAGGCTCCATCCATTCCGGTAATTGTGCTTAATCAACTCCTGTGCAAATGCTTTGGCGTTGACAGGATCGGTCCATGTTTTATCAAATGTGGGATGACCGTCATGAATTTCAAAACCATCTTTAATAACAGTACGAATGGTTTCATCATCCTTGATGTTGGTAAATTCCATCTTTTCACCGTCCCACTCAAGTTCTTTATTCAGACTCTGAAGGCGAACGGCCAGCACGCCCATAACCACCATTTCGTTGAATGGTCCGGCTTCATTAAATGGTGAGTTGGTTTGCTGCCGATTGGCTGCACTCTCTTTACAGGCACGTACCCAGTCCATTTGGTGGTTGGTGTCCACGCGACGCTCGGTTTTGGGCACATCAGGCTTGCGACCGGAGAGCAACCATGGATCTTTACCATAGCAGCCGGTTACAAGCATATCTTCGGTACCGTGGAATAGGAGACCACCACCGGCGTCATTCATATCTTTTCCAGCTGGCCAGCCATCAGGTTTCATGGGCTGAAGACCACCATCATACCAGTAAACATCTACTTCCGGAAGGTCGAGCTTCTGCTTGCGTCCTCGCTCGGGGAAGGTCATCCGCACTTTCTGAGCGGTGGGAGCCGATTCGGTAAGAAGCAGGGTTGAACTTCCCTGGGCTTTTGTGGGGTATCCCAGATCCAGTCCTTTAAAAACAGGATGAAGAATATGGCAGGCCATATCGCCAAGGGCGCCGGTGCCAAAGTCCCACCACCCGCGGAAGTTCCAGGGGGTATAGATTTCATTGTAAGGCCGCATTTCGGCCGGCCCGATAAAGAGATCCCAGTTCAGGGTTTCGGGAACCCATTGTCCCTGCTCGGGAACATTCAAGCCCTGGGGCCAAATGGGACGGTCTGTAAACGCTTCAACCTTGGTGACCGTACCAATTTCGTTGTTCTGAAGCCATTCGGTGGCCTGTGCTACACCTTCGCCGGAGGCACCCTGGTTACCCATTTGCGTGGCAACCTGGTATTTTTCAGCCAGGCGGGTAAGCAGTCTCGATTCATAAACGGTATGGGTCAACGGCTTTTCTACATAGACATGTTTCCCCATGGTAATGGCATGTGCGGCAATGATCGCATGGGTGTGGTCGGCTGTAGCAACCATCACGGCATCGATAGAGTCACCCATTTCATCAAACATCTTGCGCCAATCCCAATATCTTTTGGCTTTCGGGAAATATTCAAATGCATTCTTGGCATACCTGTGGTCCACATCACAAAGGGCCACAATGTTTTCACTTTCCATCCCTTTGAGAACGCCCAAACCACGGCCACCAACGCCTACTCCGGCGATGTTGAGTTTGTCACTGGGAGCTCTACGCCCCAGGCTTCCGCCCATAGCAACATTGGGGATAACCGTCATCCCTGCGGCAAGGGCAGCAGAGTTTCGCAAAAACCGGCGTCTGCTAAGTCCGCCTGAATTGTTACTGTTTTCCATGATAAATCTTATTAGTTGTGTAAATGATTAAAAGGTAAATGTACGATTTATTTTATCAAAAGATTGTTAATTCATTTTCCCAATGCTTTTGGCGGAAGCAGATGGCATCGAAGTCCAGGGTCAAAATGCTCATAGCATGGTTTATACATCCATTGGGCATATAATAATTCATCTTCTTACGCCCCTACCTATGTTTATATACAAACACCGAAAATAAAAAAAAAATTAATGGAAGATCATGAAATGAGGGGAAAAATTATGAATTAAAACTTTTGAGGGAAATCGAAAGGCTGAAAACCAACAAAAAACAAAAAAGGCCGCCTGTGAAAACAGACAGCCCTTTTTTATCACTGAAAAATCTCTTGATCAGATTTATTCGTTAGGACCTGAAGCATAATCAGGATTATTAATATCAAACCACAATCTTTCTTCATTCAAAGTTTGCGGATTACGGCTTCCTGTTGTGAATCCCTGTTCCTCAACAGCTTCCATTTCATTTTCGTAATTCTTACTGTCTTCAGTTGGTGTCTCAATTTTGAACCTACGCGGAATGGTCAGTTCATTTCCTGATGAAATGAAAGGATCCCATGGCAGATAATTACTATTTCTTTCCGGAATACCGGCTCTACGAGTCAGTGTCCAAAGATCATGAGGTGTGGCAGCAAAATTAATATATTGCTGAATATACACTTTTTCAAGACCGTCATTGGACAGATCGTAAGCTGGCTCCTGGAGTAGTTGGTCAATTTCTCCGTCACGCAGATATGTTCCAGCGGACTCAGCCTTTTCAGAATCAGTATAAACAG
>JBNJFN010000163.1:0-6949 GCA_051746885.1 Bacteroidota bacterium
TGCTATTCCTCTATCTGATTTGTCGACTGAAGAGATCCTTCTGGAGCAACGCAGGCGATCAACCGATTATCAATTCCGGGGACATATTGGTTTTACCTACACTTTTGGTTCAGAATTATCCGGCGATTTCAATCCGAGACTTGATCGTTAGGAAAATTGCCTCTTTTTAAGTCTTTCTTGATTTTTTGAGCATCATCCATACCCAAATTTGAATCCTTATTGATTCTAAAGGAATCTTTTTAGACTTTACGGGAGTCTTTTCCGATTATGCTTCAGCCTCTTCTTCAGGTTCAGCTTTGGAGCCACGGCCCGGAAATCTCTCTTTCAAATCCATATAGGCTTCGCGGGCATCTTCAACCTCGGCATCGGCAGCACCTTCCATGTACCCGTAATAAACCAGGGATTCCTTGTAAATTTCATTGCCGAGTTTCATGATAGTATCTTCCAGATCATTGACCAGGGGTTTGAGCAGTTTCACAAATTCTTTCAACTTTTTATAGGCTTCAAAGTCCCTGTTAAACTCATCCAGATCGCCATAGGGCGGAACCAGTTTCGGGTTGCTCCTGGCCCAGTCTCTGGCCTTGGTAACAAATGCCAATGACTTGTCGCCAAGTTTCAACATTTCTTTTTTATTCTCATTGGATAATTCAACGAGATAAGGAGCGAGTTTTCTGCGGAGATCCTGCGCATTATTTTTCGCTTCGCGTGAAACCTCATCGGGAATCACAATTGAGATTGAATTTTTTACCATAATTAAAAGTTTTAAATGGTTAATAAATAAACCCTTAATTAAGGGCTGAAAGACAGGTACAAAATAGTAAAAAAAATTCAATGAAAAACAAGAAAAAACACATTTTTTTGGGAGCCAGGAGGGAAATTATAGTTTAATTTTACAAAGTGCTCATGGATACTGGGAAAGAACGGATTAAAGAAATTGCTTTTTTTGATGAAGAGGATATGGAAATTTTTCAAATGTCAGAATTTGTCTGCATAAAAAAATCATAGAATATCGATTTCATTCTTTCTACAATTCAAAAAATTTTTTATCTTTGTAGCCTTTATGAAGAAGGTAAAAATACAAAATATTTGTGACATCCGCTTTGGATTGAATGCAAAAACCAATGACAGAGATGGTGTTCGATGTGTTCAGGGTAGAGATGTAAAAGAAAACAGGATTGAGCTGACAGGGAACATGTATGTGGAACCAGAGGAAGTTACAACAAAAGATTACCTTCAAAAAGGCGATGTGCTTTTTACTGCCAAAGGGAACCGACATATCGCTGCAACATGGAATGAAAAGGATGAGGCTGTGGCCTCTTCAACGTTCTTGATTCTTTCTGTAAACGATACGGCAATACTGCCCGAATACCTTGCCTGGTACCTGAACCAACCGAAAACACAGAATTTTCTTAAACGCATCAAAAAGGGTGGCACCGTATCGGTGGTAAGCAAAAAAGAATTTAACGATATTGATGTGGATATCCCCCCGGCAGAAATTCAGGAAAAAATCATCAGAATTGTTAACTTAGAGACTAAAGAACAACAGCTAATGGACGAGCTGAAAGACAAACGCAGACTATTGATACAAGGTATAACCAACAAAATATTTCAATAATAGAAACTATGGCAAAACAAGTAACCCAGGAACAGATCAATTCAGTAGCATGGCAAGCCTGTGACACCTTTCGGGGAGTAGTGGATCCGGCTGAATATAAGAATTACATACTGGTGTTTTTATTTCTGAAGTATATGAGCGATGTATGGAAAGATAAGAAGGCAATGTACGAAAAGAAATACAACGGAGACCAGGAAAGAATCAAACGGGCCATGAGCCGGGAACGGTTTATCCTGCCCGAAGGAAGTTCATTTGACCACATCCATGAAAAACGCAACGAAAACAACATCGGGGAGATCATCAACGAGGCACTGGATGCCATTGAGGAAGCCAACAAAAGCAAACTGGAAGGTGTTTTCCGCAACATCGACTTCAACTCGGAAAGCAGCCTTGGACAAACCAAGGAACGAAACAGGAGACTGAAAAATCTCATTGAAGACTTCGCCAAACCCGAACTGGACCTGAGAAAAGACCACATCGGCAACAACGATATCATCGGTAATACATACGAATACCTAATCTCACGATTTGCTAGTGACGCCGGCAAAAAAGGTGGCGAATTTTATACGCCAGGAGCAGTATCGGTTTTGCTTGCCAAACTGATGAATCCGCAATCTGGAAACAGGATTTATGACCCTGCCTGTGGTTCCGGTTCGTTGTTGATAAGAGTTGGCGATGAAGTGGAATCGAAAGATTATTCCCTTTACGGCCAGGAAAGCAACGGCAGCACCTGGGCGCTGTGTAAGATGAATATGTTCCTGCACGGCAAGGACAATGCACAGATCACCTGGGGCGACACCCTGAACAATCCCAAGTTCATTGATGGCGACAAGCTGGCCAAATACGATGTGGTGGTAGCCAATCCACCCTTTTCCCTGGAAAAATGGGGAGCAGAGGATGCACCCAAAGATCGTTTCAACCGCTTCTGGCGTGGTATTCCACCCAAAAAGACCGGAGATTATGCTTTCATTAGTCACATGATTGAAAGTGCTGTTGAGGGTACCGGTAAAGTTGGTGTTATCGTTCCGCACGGCGTCTTGTTCCGGGGCGGAGCCGAAGGCAAGATACGGGAAAAAATGATCGAAGAGAACCTGCTGGAAGCCGTAGTCGGATTGCCTCCCAAATTGTTCTACGGTACCGGCATTCCGGCTTCCATCATGGTGTTCAACAAAGGTAAGGAAACTACAGATGTGCTGTTTATCGATGCCAGCCGGGAATTCCTGGAAGGCACCCGCCAAAACCGGCTGGGAGAAAAACACATCGAAAAGATTACCAATACCTACGAAGTTTTCGAAACCATTGACAAATACGCCTACAGAGCAACCCTGGATGAAATTAAGGAAAATGAGTTCAACCTGAACATTCCCCGCTACGTGGATACCTTCGAAGAGGAAGAAGAAGTGGATATTCCGAAAGTAAAACAGGAGATTAGGGAGCTGGAGGATGAACTGTCGGAGGTTCGGAAAGAAATGGATCAGTATTTAGATGAACTGGGGTTATGATAATGTTGTGACAATTAAAATAATAAACTTATATTTGTATAATAAACTGACGGGTTTACTGTGCAAATATAAGTTTATCACTATATGAAGAAGCTAAAAAATTATATAAAGAAAGTTTTGGGTATTGACCTGAAAATACAAAAAATAAGCAGCCGTGAAACCGCTTCAATTCCTCTGTATGTAAGGAATATGTTTGATATGTACCGGACATATCTTCTGAACAAAGAAGTTATATTAGTCTATGCAAAAGATTTAAATACAGAAACCAAACAGATTGAAAAGCAGGGGTGGAACCTCTTTACTTTTTTCAATACTCCGATTATCATGGTTCTTGAGGATATCAGTTCTATAACCAGAAGAAGATTAATTAATAAGAGGATCAATTTCATTGTTCCCGGGAAGCAAATGTTTTTACCGGAACTTTTGATAGATTTAAGGGAAATGTATAAAGTTTCTTATAAACCGGAGAACCATTTATTGCCTTCTGCACAGGTTATTCTTATTTATAATCTATTGAACAGAAATGAACCCATTGAAAATTATTCTTTAAAAGAACTTGCTCAAAAATTTGATTATACACGAATGGCTGTAACTAAAGCGGCCAACAATTTACATAATCATAAAATCTGTGACATAAAGGGTACCAAAGAAAAGTACCTCTATTTTAATAAGGACAAAAGGGAGCTGTGGAACGAGGCCCAAAATTTGCTTGTGAATCCAGTCAATAAGGGGGTATTTGTGGATGAATTGCCCCAAAATACTGTTTTATATAAATCCAATGAATCCGCTTTACCAGCTTATACGGATATAGCAGAACGGAGCCAGTTTTATTATGCAATTCCTAAAGCTCGCTTTTACCATTTAAAAAGAGAGGAGCGGTTGCAGAATCTCAATGAAGAAGAAGGGATATACTGTCTGGAAATTTGGAAATACAATCCCGGAGTATTAACACAACAGGATTATGTGGATCCGCTCTCTCTATACCTCAGTTTAAAAGATAACAATGATGAACGCATACAAATGGCACTGGATAAAATTCTTAAAACATATATATGGTAAGAGGAATAGACATATTCAGGGATGAGTTTAAAGATTTTACCGGATCCTATGTATTGATCGGAGGAGCTGCATGTGATTGGCTGATGCATGATAGTGGTTTAAATTTCCGGGTAACCAGAGATCTGGATATTATAATTGTAGCAGAAGCATTGAATGATGCTTTTATTGAAAAATTTTGGGAATTCATCAATAAAGGCCGATATCAAAAACAGGAAAAAAGCGCAGGCAAGGCCATTTATTACCGGTTTTCAAATCCGGAAGATCAACCGAATATGAAACAAGTTCTAAAAAGCATGGGAATACCTTCTAATGCTGTATCATTTAAACAAGCTCTGGAGTTATTGAATAAGGTTTATGGGCTAGATCAATAAGGCATTAAAGACCAAACCATAAATACATGGAATTGAAAGAAATCATAAAAGAAATGGACCGCCTCAGGGATGAGCTGGATGCGCTCCGGCCGATTCCCGAGGACCGGTTGAACCGGTTGAACCAGAAATTACGGCTCGACTGGAACTATCATTCCAACAGCATAGAAGGAAATACATTGACCGCCTCCGAGACCAGGGCATTTCTCCTGCACGGGATTACCGCCAAAGGCAAGCCATTTCGAGATTATGTGGAAATGAGAGGGCATAATGAGGCCCTTAAAAAGCTGGAAGACATTGTTCATAAGGATGTACAAATTACAGAAAACCTGATCAAAGAGATCCACAAGATCATCCTGGTAGAGCCCCATGATGGAGAATCGGAAATCAATCCCGGTCAGTACAAAAAACAACCCAACTATTTGTATTCACCCGAAGGCGAACGGATTGATTTTGAGCCGCCGGAAGAGGTACCCCGGTTGATGAATGAACTGGTCAACTGGCTGAACAACCATATTGAACCGCCCAAAAGAAAAACGCGGAAGTATGACCTGCATCCGTTGGTCATTGCCACCGGTTTTCATGTCCAATTCATTAAAATCCATCCTTTTGGCGATGGCAATGGCAGAATGGCCCGTATCCTGACCAACCTGATCCTGATGCTCTGCGGTTACGTTCCGGCAATCGTACGACTGGAAAAACGCAAAGCATACTACAATGCTTTAAATGCAAGTACGCTGGATAACCCGGAACCTTTAGCGGAATTTATAGGAGAAGAATGCATCCGGTCCCTGGAAATAGCCATCAAGGCAGCCAAAGGCGAAAGCATTGACGAACCGGAAGACATTGACAAAAAGATGAGCCTGCTCGATCAGAAGATCAAGGGCATGGGAGAAGAAGAAATTACCATCGAAAAAAGCAAGGAGGTGACGGATGATCTGTTTGAGCATCTGGTTTTGCCGCTTGTGCAACAAATCATGGAAAAACTCAGCCGTTTTAAAGAACATTTCCATAAAATCGAATTTACGTACAGCATTAATGGCGGAGGCAGAGCTCTTGATGATCCAGCCAGTCTTGAACAGGTTTGGAAGTCATATGAAAGACCCATCAATGAATTTAAACTGAATTGCAAACTGAAGGGTTTTAAAAAAGCTGGCATGGATACCTTTGATATCCATAAAGGCTTTGGGATCAAATTCGAACAGTTCAAATATGTATTGAGTTACACTTCTGATAAGCCGCGGCTCGATTATCCTTACCACAGACGATTGGATGATCAGGAAATCGAAGAAATTTCCACCTCGATCTTTGACCAGGTTTTTGATGAGATCAATATGCGGTTGGATAAAAAGAAACAGAAAGGAAAATGAATATAACCAGAGGGGACAATATTTATAGAAATCCCTACAAATAGATAATATATGAATAATATGAAAATGCAATGGATGGATAATGTTGAATGCAATGGAAATTTGTTGGCCGTGGCTGGCAATAGAAACGCCATGCACACACTTGACAAAGATGCAGTGCGTTTCCCCGGTAGAGACGCCATGCATGGCGTCTCTACTGCCAACGGCGCGGATACATGCCAACGGACCGAATACCATAATGATATCAATCATGCGTCTATAGCGGATATACCATATCAATCAACGACATACAATATAACAGGAACAAAACACATTCAGAAAAAACAGGCAAACAACAAATCGATCTTTATAATAAATAAATTGGGATTATAATCATGTCGGACAAATTTCAGGACAAATACCGCATTCCATCAGCACGCCTACCAGGTTACGATTACAGCAGACAGGGAAAATATTTTATCACTCTGTGCACCGGGGATCAAGGATGTTATTTCGGAAATATTGAGAACCAAACCATGTTTCTCTCCGAATCCGGAAAAATTGTTCAGGAACAATGGATGGAAACACCTGACATCCGACCAGATATGAATCTGATCCTGGATGTATTCTGCGTGATGCCCAATCATTTTCATGCCATCATTGAAATTGGGGAAAACGAATACAACCAGTCCAACGCTGTGATCAGCGATTATGAAATATTTATAATGTATGAAATATATAAAAATGTAATGAATGGATCCTATGGTAACGCGCATTGTAGAGACGCCATGCATGGCGTCTCTACCCCGGAAAACATACACGAACATTGTAGAGTCGCGATGCATCGCGTCTCTACACTCAATGGCAATGGTTCAACCAAAAATATGGCTACAGCCAATGACCTAAATACCCCCGGCTGTTCCGATACGAACAAGAAACAAAATCAACAGAAAGACAATACCAATTCAACCGATTCCATAACATCATACAAATATTACAACCGGTTCGGCCCCCAGCGAAAAAACCTGGCATCCATAATGCGAGGATTCAAATCAG
>JBNJFN010000164.1:0-6856 GCA_051746885.1 Bacteroidota bacterium
TTTCAGAAGTCACCAAGTGGCATACAGGGGTTTGATGAAATAACCGGGGGTGGATTGCCAACTGGCAGACCAACACTGGTTTGTGGTGGTGCAGGCTGCGGTAAAACACTTTTCGGAATGGAGTTTCTTGTACGGGGTGCAACTCAGTTTAACGAGCCGGGCATATTCATGTCTTTTGAAGAAACTATTGAGGAATTAACCAAAAATGTTGTATCACTCGGTTTTGATCTGGAAGATCTTGTTAAGAATAAAAAAATTGCTCTTGACTATGTTCGTATTGAGCGTAGTGAAATTGAAGAAACCGGGGAATACGATTTAGAAGGCCTGTTCATAAGACTTGCTTATGCAATTGATAATATCGGAGCAAAGCGTGTTGTACTGGATACGATTGAATCGCTGTTTGCCGGCTTGCCAAACCAGCTGATTCTGCGTGCCGAACTTCGGCGTCTGTTTCGCTGGTTAAAAGAAAAGGGTGTTACTGCAGTTATAACAGGGGAACGCGGAAACGAAACATTTACACGGCAGGGCCTGGAAGAATATGTCTCTGATTGTGTTATTTTGCTCGACCATCGTGTAACTGAACAGAACTCAACACGTCGTTTACGGGTCGTTAAATACCGGGGTTCAACGCATGGCACCAATGAGTATCCATTTCTGATTGATGAAAATGGGTTTTCCGTACTGCCCATAACCTCCCTGGGATTGAACCATATTGTATCAAATAAAAGAATATCAAGTGGCATACCCCTGCTTGATGAGATGCTTGAAGGAAAAGGTTATTACCGCGGCAGCACCGTTCTTGTTTCCGGTACTGCCGGAGTTGGGAAAACAAGTATTGCGGCTCACTTCGCAGAAGCTGCCTGTAAACGGGGCGAACGGGTTCTTTATTTCTGTTTCGAAGAATCTCCGAACCAGCTTATGCGCAATATGCTGTCTATCGGCATAAAATTAGAGCCATGGGTAAAGAAAGGGCTGTTACAATTCCATGCAACCCGGCCAACATTATATGGACTGGAAATGCATCTGGCTGTAACTCATAAGATTGTCCGTGCTTTCAAACCTGATATTGTTATTATGGATCCCATAAATACTTTCGTTGCCAGCGAAAAAGAGTTCGAAGTAAAAACAATGGTAATGCGCATTGTTGATTATCTCAAATCAAAACAGATAACAGCTTTATTTACCAGTCTGACATCAGGCAACAGCACATTAGAGGATTCTGATGTCGGGATATCATCATTGATAGATACATGGTTATTACTACGCGATATTGAATTGAGCGGTGAACGAAACAGGGGACTGTATGTTCTTAAATCTAGGGGGATGGCTAATTCTAACCAGATCCGCGAATTCATTCTCACTAACCACGGCGTGAAATTACGGGAAGCTTATGTTGGTTCCAGTGGAGGATTAACCGGTTCGGCACGTATTGCACAGGAAGCTCTTGAAAATGCCGAAGTATTGACGCATAAGAATGAAATTGAACGAAAAAAACGTGAAATAGAACGGAAACGAAAGGTATTGGAATCAAAGATTGCAGCATTACATGCCGATTTTGATTTGGAAGAATCCGAAGCTGTTAAACTGATAAAATCAGAGCAGGATATGATTAAAAAACTGGAAAAAGACAAAATGGAAATAGCAGTCAGCAGAAAAGCTGATATGGGAAAAAGTGCAAGCGACAATATGAAAAAATCATTATAAGAAGTATCATATAAAAGTAAAAAAGGTGAATTCAGAAATGACAATTAAAAATGGCAAGCCCGGTAAAACGGCAGATGACAAATGGGTGCTTCGCTTATACGTTGCAGGACAATCTCCAAAGGCTCTTACTGCATTTAAAAATCTGAAGAAAATATGCCGGGAGCAATTAGAGGGGAAATATTCCATTGAAGTAATTGATCTTTTGAAAAGTCCACAGCTTGGTGCCGAGGACCAAATCCTTGCCTTACCAACCTTAGTGAGAAAATTACCGGTACCCGTTCGGAAGATAATCGGAGATCTTTCAGATACAGACCGTGTACTTGTAGGGCTTGATTTATTGCCAAATAAATGAATTATAAACAAATATCTTATCAGGCGTATTTATGAAAAAGAATAAACAAAAAATACAGGACACCCCGGGAAAGTTTGAACTGCCTGTGCCTGAACGAAACCAGTCCAGATATACTTTGCGTTTATACATAACCGGTGCAACGAACCGATCAAACATGGCAATAACCAACCTGCAGAAGATTTGTGAAGAATATCTTGAAGGGCAATATGATCTTGAAGTGATAGACCTGTATAAAAACCCAAATTTAGCAGAAGGTGAACAGATAATTGCAGCCCCTACATTGATTAAAGAGCTGCCACTTCCATTCCGCCGCATTATTGGTGATATGTCAAATAAAGAAAAAGTCCTTTTAGGATTGGATCTGAAAGAGGTAAATGAAAAATAAGGACTCCGGTATTCCTGAGTCAGTTGTTTTAATATAAATATAAATGACAAAAACAAAAGAACAGCTTATAATTGAAAATAAAGAATTGCATTCACGTCTGGTTGAAATTGAGGAAGCTCTTACGGCAATCAGAAACGGAGAGGTGGATGCTATAATGGTTCCAGGAAAAAAGGGAGATCAAGTCTACTCTGTAAGCTCTGCCGAAACACCATACCGTACTTTCATAGAAGAGATGCGCGAAGGAGCAGTTACTCTTACAAAAGAAGGTACAATTCTCTATTGTAATAAGAGATTTGCTGAGATTGTTCAGTCTCCATATAAAAAGGTTATCGGCTCACCCCTCAAACGCTTCATCACACCGGATGATAATCCAAAACTAGATTACTTCCTGACTCAATCGTCTCATGGCAAACATGATGTTTTAATAGTATCCCTGAAAAACACAATATATCTCAGACTGTCAATTCACATTTTGCCACCTTATCTTCAGGGAGATAATTATATACTCATAGCAACTGACATATCGGATCTGAAGAAAAAAGAGAATGAGCTGAATGAGACAATTATTACCTTAGCAAAACACATAAATGCTTTACGGGCTTTACGTATCGAAAATATTGATGATGCCTTAGATGTTAAAGGAAGAAAAGAATTATTAGAGATCGCAAATAATAAAATGTCCAAAGAAATCATCAAGCTTAACCGCTTAATAGAAAAACTAAAACAAACGCAAAATCAGGATCAAAATAACGCACCTTACTGATAGCATTAAATATTCATACCCTGCCCCTTTGCTTTAATCTACTCCCGCCGACCTTCGGTTTGGCTTCACACCCGAACACATGCCGAAACACAGGTCAACAGCTAAGACCGGCCCACCTGTCTCACTCTTTGCAAAGTGTTCAAGAAAATAATTCGTAAATTAGTGGTGTTCTGTAATTAAGAAACGTTTATAAGTGGCAATAATTAGTGAATACCAGCTAAACGAATATAATCAAACCTATGAAGTGCACCCCGTTATGATTGGCGAAAAGTACGCCCGGTCCGGGGAAACCGTGACCCTCACAAACTAATCATACCCTAAAATTAAGGCTGTTCGTTATAGTTAATGGTATTGTGTTTTCCTATAAATCCGCTTGTCTCACCAGGTTCACTCAGACTGAACCATACAGTCTATTAGGTTCTAATATGCTATTATTCAAAATTATAAGCATTTAAATAAAAAAAATGTGAAAATTACACTTCTTTTTTACGGAACTATAATATCTTTGTTAATTGTGACATATAAATTTAATCTCTCTTCTTTATATTGATAAAGAAACAAACGAAAATAAATGAATTATGAGAACTTATAAACTGTTTGTTAGTATAATCCTATGTTTTATTACTTTGTCTTCACCACTGACATTTGCACAAGGAGGTGATCAGATTTTAGACGGAATAGGAGAAACAGGATTAATTGCACGCTATACATTTAAAGAGGATGCAAGGGACTGGTCCCGTAACAACCTGCATGCCAGCATTCAAGGCTCTGGTTTTATGTTTGCGGAAGACACCCTGTTTGATAAAGTCCTTTCTTTGCCGGGAGATAGCGAGGCATTCATTTCAATTCCGGGTGAAGCGGCAACAGGTGAGGAATCACTTAGTATTACGGGATGGATCTACCTTCGTTCTGCAAAAAGCGGACAGATATTTTTTGATTTTGGAAAAAACAACAGATCGCATTTCTTCGCTGCCCCTGCCGGGACTAAGAACGAAGAAGGTTACCAGGCTCAGATCCTTACTGAATCTGATAAGTATATTGTTAGTTCACCAGCATTGGTAGTCAATAAATGGCATCATCTGGCTGTTGTTATTAATGCTCCGTCCAAAACATTCAGTACATACATTAACGGAACTCTTGTCAGCGAGGAAGAAGATGTAGATCTGGAGTTAGAACAGCTCTTCGATAATAATTCAGGAGATAATAATAAACTCTATATAGGAAGATCTCTGGATTCTGATGATAACTTTTTAAATGCCAGGCTGCACGATTTCAGGATCTACAGAATACCTCTGAATGAAAGGCAAATCTCAAGGATTCATTCCAGTGCCCTGAATAAGGAAGAAACGGTAGTCAGAAGAAGGCGCAGGCCAGAACAGGATCTCCCGGTATTTCCCATAACCACTCCCCAGTTGTATAATGAGTACCTGTCCAGCGTGCAGGATATAGAGGTGGAGACCGTTGTGGGGCACCTTCCGGAATTACCACGCTATATAAAGGGTAATTACAGCAATAATATCGAAGGGCCTGAGGTAAGAGTACTCTGGCCGGCACCTTATGATAACAATAAGGTGCTCAGTCCCGGCACATATACAGTAACTGGAAGGGTTGCCGGAACAGACTTACAACCAAAAGCCACTGTCACAGTTAAAGCAGCCAGGGAACCTGCCACACCGGATCGCACACTTGAGGCTTTTGACCTTGACCAGGTTATGTTAAACACTGATATTCATAACCACGAAACAAAATTTACCGAGAACCGTGATAAATTCATGATTGGCCTTGACAATACAAATCCGGATAGCTTCCTTTATATGTTCCGTAATGCCTTCGGTCAGGAACAGCCGGAGGGAGCAGAACCACTTGGGGTATGGGACAGTCAGGAAACAAAATTGCGTGGACATGCAACGGGACATTATCTTACCGCCCTGGCCCAGGCATACGCGGGTACCGGTTATGATGCTACGCTCCAGGCTGATTTTGCTGACAAGATGGAATATATGGTAAATGAGCTTTATGAATTATCACAAATGTCCGGACAACCACAAACAAGCGGAGGAGAATATGAATCAGACCCGACAGCTGTACAACCAGGTCCGGGTAAGCAGGACTTTGATTCTGATCTGAGCGAAGAAGGTATCCGGACAGATTACTGGAACTGGGGTAAAGGATTTATCAGTGCATATCCCCCTGATCAGTTTATTATGCTGGAAAAGGGTGCAACATACGGAGGATCTGAGTCTCAAGTCTGGGCACCATACTATACCTTGCACAAGATCCTGGCCGGATTGATGGATATTTATGAAGTCAGTGGAAATGAAAAGGCGCTGGAAATAGTAAAAGGTATGGGTAATTGGGTATATGCCCGTTTAAGCCAGCTGCCAACCGAAACACTGCTAAGCATGTGGAACAGATATATTGCAGGAGAGTATGGGGGAATGAATGAAGCTATGGCAAGACTTTACAGGCTGACCAACGAGTCCCCGTACCTGGAAGGTGCAAAATTATTTGATAACATTAAGATGTTCTTTGGTGATGCTGAACATTCTCACGGACTGGCAAAGAATGTAGATATGTTCCGTTCGCTGCATGCCAACCAGCACATACCCCAGATTATGGGGGCACTTGAAACTTATCGCGTTTCAGATGATTCTGAATATTATCATATAGCCGATAATTTCTGGAATAAGTCCACTAATGATTATATGTACAGTATCGGGGGAGTTGCCGGGGCCCGTAACCCCAATAATGCAGAATGCTTCACCATTGAGCCGGCAACACTTTATGAAAACGGTTTTGCGGCCGGCGGGCAGAATGAAACCTGTGCTACCTATAATATGCTCAAATTGACAAGGAATCTTTTCCTCTTTAATCAGAGTGCTGAGTTAATGGATTATTACGAGCGTGGGCTATACAATCATATTCTTGCTTCTGTTGCGGAGCACAGCCCTGCGAATACCTATCACGTACCCCTGAGACCAGGATCTGTAAAACGCTTTGGCAACCCTGATATGACAGGTTTTACCTGTTGTAACGGTACGGCTCTTGAGAGCAGTACAAAACTTCAAAACTCAATTTATTTTAAAAGTGCAGACAACAAGGCTTTGTATGTGAACCTCTATGTGCCTTCAACATTAAAATGGACAGAAAAGGATATAACTGTAATACAAACAACAGCTTATCCAAAGGAAGACCATACGCAATTAACCATTGAAGGTAAGGGAAGGTTTGATCTTAATGTACGTGTCCCACACTGGGCAACCAAAGGATTTTTTGTGGAGATAAATGGGAAGAAAGAAAAAGTTGATGCTGTACCGGGAAGCTATCTCACTCTGAGCCGTAGATGGAAAGACGGGGATACTGTTGAGCTGCGCATGCCATTTAAATTTTACTTAGAACCGGTTATGGATCAGCAAAATATTGCCAGCTTATTTTACGGACCGGTTTTACTGGCAGCCCAGGAAACTGAGCCACGGACCGAATGGCGTAAGGTAACATTAAATGCAGAGGACATAAGTAAATCGATATCAGGTGATCCTGAGCAGCTGCAATTTAATATTGATGGTGTTGTTTTTAAACCATTTTATGAAACGTACGGGCGTCATTCTGTTTACCTGGATGTTAGCTTAGAATAGGGTAAATGAATGACTGA
>JBNJFN010000165.1:0-6842 GCA_051746885.1 Bacteroidota bacterium
GGATCCGGATTTACTGCAAGAGTTGAATAGTATTACACCGATAAGGATACTTGAAAATAGCAGTGGTGTTTTCATGACAGTGATATATTGTTGTTAGTATATTTATATTGTTCATTTAGGCATATTATCTTACAGGTTCAATATACACATAAAACGCCCCGAACTCCTCATTGTCTTGAGTAACAAAGTAAGGTTTGAACTGCTGCCGTCCACCGGATAATTTGGCCTGAAAGGTTGCCTCTTCGGCGGACATATCCACAGGTTTTTCCAGGTGTAAGCCTTCCACTTCAATAGCTGCTTTTTCCAGATCGACAACGGTTCCTTCAGGTTTTGCCTCATACCAGGGTTTATCTTCTCCCAGTTGGCCGGGAGTCTCATCAAATGCCAGCCCTGATTCTCTGGGCCAGCGGCGAAGCGATATTTCGTAAGTTCCGCTTTCATAAACATCAATCATAAAATATCCAATCGAAAGATGGCTTTTTTGTGGCTTCCTTATCTGGGAATGGTTCCAGGCCACTGAACCCGGGGTATGAAGGTCATGGCAGGTAAGTTTGACTTCTTCATGGCCCGGGAAACCAATTTCATAAGCTTCATATTTCCCGAAATCAGTGGATACGTAATCCCACCAGCGTCGATATTCGGCTCGCAGTTTCCTGACGACTTCCGGATGCTCTGATGCTATGTTATTTTTTTGTCCGGGATCTTTTTCTATGTTGTATAATTCTTCCCCATCGATAAGTCTCCATTGGTCTGTCATTACGCTGTTCATTCTCCATTTCTCAGGATGTTGTTTACGGTTTTGATCGATTATTACTGTCCGCTCACCGGGCCATGATTGGGTTTTCCCTGTTAGCAGTGGTTTGAGGCTTCTTCCGTCATAGGCAGGGCCGTCAACAGGGGTAAGGTTGCATAAATCGATCAGTGTGGGAAGCACGTCGGTATGGGAGCTGATGGCTTCCACATCCCGTCCGCCGTCAATTCCTGATTGTTCCCACCGGATAAAGAAGGGCACCCGATGCCCGCCTTCGTACTGTGAACCTTTATTTCCCCTCATGCCCGCGTTGAATATGTCGGCACCATACGAGGTACCATTGTCGGTCATGAAGATCAGAATCGTATTTTCACGAAGGCCCTGTTTTTTCAGTTTTTTCTCCAGCATCCCCAGGTTGTCGTCAATGTTGGTGATCATCCCATAGAAAACCTTTTGTGCCTCAGTAAGCTCATCTTCTTCTTTATACCGGTTGAAATATTCTTCTTCTACGTTTAGAGGGCTGTGTGGGGCATTGGTGGAAAGATACACGAAGAACGGCTCTTCCTTGTGCTCATCCATAAATTTTAATGCCTCTTCGAAAAAGACATCGGTACAATAGCCTTCGAATTTTTCAGGCTCTCCGTTCCGGAAATAATGGTCATCGAAGTAATCGTTGTTCCAGTAGTCGGGCGTTTGTCCTACACCGCCGCCTCCGTGATATACTGCTTCATCGAAGCCACGATGGTGAGGCAGATATGGATAAGCATCCCCCAGATGCCATTTGCCAAACATTCCGGTTGCATAACCATTTCTGTTGAATACCTCAGGCATGCTTACAAATTTTTTACGGAGCAGGCTACAGCCTCCTATTGTGTGCCATGCTCCGGCCCGGTTTTTATTGGCCCCGCTTAAAAGTCCGGCCCGGGTGGGAGCGCTTGTCGGTGCCACATGAAAATCCGTGAGCCTTACACTTTCGCCATGTAATTCATTCATGTTCGGGGTTTCAATGATGGGATTGCCATGACAGGCCAGATCCCCGTAGCCCTGGTCATCTGTTATAATGAGAATTACGTTGGGCTTTTTTCGCTCGCTTTCAGCTTTTGAAGAAAAAGAAAGAAAAAGCGAGGTCACCAAAGAGATAAGAAAAAGGTTAGTTGTTGATTTCATAATGTATTATAATTTAAGATCTTTCCTGCCAATAAACGAGTGCTTTCGAAGCTTAAAAGTTTAAGAAATGTCACCAAAACTCTAAAGCACAAAATCCCACAAACAAATAAGCTTAGTTATTTGGTATTTTTCTGCTATGGTGGCAAAATATTTTCTTCGTGATATCCTCTCTTGGCTCAATGGTTTATATTATGAACGCAGCTACTTATCCTTTACAATTGTAAGCCTCTATTCTCCCGCCCATTTTGCTGCGTTTCTCAATATTTGCTGTACTTCTGGTACAGACAGGGATTTTGCATCGTGACCCAAAAGGCTTTGGAATATTTTTCCTGTACCGTACCGGTATGTCCATGCCTGCGGCTCTTTTTTGCCGGTATCTTCCGATTTAGCCACCAACAAGGGTTCACCCACCGGAGCATCACCCACCTGGTTGTAATAAAGCTCATCGGTGGTTTGAAAATCAGATATGCCCTCCGTGATCTTGTGTTCAACATCGGTAACCTTCACTGTGAACTTTCCGTAATCATCATGGGCGCTGGATCCGTCATGATCCCACACCCTGCGGCAAATTTGACGAAACTCCGGCCAGTCGGATTCGCCTGCTTCAGGTAACGAATAATGCCAGGCACCATTGGCAAAATGGATGATCAACAGCCCTCCGCCATCCTTTAGATAACCTGTAAAGGCATTTTTAGAGGCTTCACTTAGTCCTTCAGGATCATCCCAGTTGTTGTAGTTCAGCACCAGAAAATCGTACTGGGCGAGGTCCAGTCTGGCCAGGTCTTCGATATCCGTGGAAACATCCATATCTATATGGCCTTTTTCCAGCGCCGATTTGATGACAGGTGTTGTTTCCTCCCAATTATGCCCTGGATGATGTTTTCCGGTAAGGATCAGTCCTTCCATCGTGTCGTTTTGTTGGGCAAAGCCAATGGTTGCCAGGAAAATGGATAATATTCCGGTGATTAGTGATTTCATTTGGATAGAAGTTTATTAAAGTTTATATTTCAAATTAATATATTTGCAAAATTTGAGCAATTTAGAATAATCGCCATGGAACCCGCATGTTTTATGCATTCCCTTGTTGCGAAGGTTCTTGCATACGGGTTTCATAGTGGAATGTTTTTAAGTTTTAACAGTTGAAAGGGCTTTTCTTGCCTGTGCAATCAGCACTTTTACTTTTTCATAAGGATCCCCTTCGCCAAGGGTTTCCAGTGGCAGATAACCTCTGTATCCGGCATCAGCAGCTATCTGAAATACTTTCTCCAGATTGGTTTCCTGCGATTGTTCATCAAAATACACCAACTCTTTAATCTGCCAGGTAATGGCATAAGGCACCACTTTTTTAATTTCTTCATAAGGGTTACCCTGGCGCAGGCTGCCTATGTCGAGGTGTAACCCCAGCCAGTCGTGGTTGGCCATCTTCATGATCTCAATGATGTGATCGGAGGTTTTGATAAAATCGTTATGGTTCTGCATGGCGATCATCACGCCATAATATTTGCCATAATCAGCCGCCTGCGTTAAACCTTCTACTACCCATTCATTGACATCAGCCTGGGTATAGCCATCCGGCATATTTCTGCCTGCAAACAGGCGGATACATGGGGCTCCCATCTTGGAGGCAACGACAATCCATTCTTTAATATGTTCCAAATCTTTTTTTCTTTCGGAAGCATCGGGGTTGGAAAAATCGTTTCTTACCCCTGTGCCGCTGATGTCTAACCCCAAAAGGAAAGCTTTCTTTTTAAAACGGTTGATGTATTCATCCTCGGGCACTTCCGGATATCCTGGGAAATAATATCCTGTGGGGTCTATTGCATCCAGATTATTTTCAGCACAGAAGTTCAGCAATTGAAACAGATCCATGTCTCCCTCCTGTAGTAAGCTGTTAAAGGAATAGGCATTTAAGCTGAGTTTCAGTTTGGGTCTGTCTACGGATTCCGTAACCGGAACTCCGGAACTGATGCTTCCGGGCAATGCTATGAAAGGCAAAAAAGAAGCGGCTTTCATGAAAGAGCGTCGGGTGATTTTCATAATAAATATTTTAATTATTTGATTGACTAAATTTAACCAGAATTATTTATAAATCCAAAGAATGAGCACAGTGATCTTTCTATCTATGAATACGAAGGTACATTGATCCTTTATGAATAGACATACATATCAAAAGCTTCCCGGTGATGGGTAGGAGGAGATGTTTTGTATAGATAAGCTGTTTTTAATGGGTATATTGCTAACTTATCTCATAGTACATGAAAAAGAGAAAATCAATGAAAATTTTCTGAATTCATTATATTTATCATAATCCTATTGTTTTTTTATATAAGAAGAACTAATTTTCCATGCCATCTTTTTCTTTATTTTACTTACAACATTTTGTTAGTCAGGTTATTTTTGTTGGAGGTTTAACAAAAAGAAGATCAATTCAGTTTTAGCATGGATACCGATCTCTCTCAAATCATATTTAACCGCACCCATACGGCATTTGTTCATCATAAACTTATCTGTGATTCGGATGATCACGTCATCGATTTTGAGATAATAAAAACCAATCCGGCCTATGAAGAACTAACAGGATTTCAAGAATTGCATATCGAGGGCAAAAGAGCTTCCCAACTTGCCTCCGGTTTGATAGAAGAAGAGATAAAAGATCTTTTGAAGGCATATGAAGATATTGCATTAAACGGGAAACACAAGTCTTTTGAGCATTATTTTAAATCGCTTGCTGCATGGTATAAAATTGAGATTTTTTCTCCGGAAAAATATCATATCATCAATTCCTATACTTTGCTTACAAAAGATAAGGGAGCTACCGACCGGAATACGAATGATCAATCATACAGCCAGTCCTATTTAAGAGCCAAATGGTTAAATGATATATCCAGGAATGTTTTGGCAGGCTGGCCGGTGTCCTGGATTATAGACTACACCGTTAATCTCCTCAGTACTTATTTCCCTGAGTACCGGGTCGCATACAATACAATAACCAAACAAGGCGAGCTGACGGTAATGGCAGCTTCCCAGCCCAAATCTATGCCTGAGATTACCGGTCTTACAGCCGATCTGAAGCAGGCTCCGAAGTATCTGGAAAAATTAAAACAGGAGGACCCGGTCATTATTTGCGATGTAAAGGATAACCTTCTGGTAGAACCCATCAGGGAGGCCTTGGAAGAAGGCAAAACAAGAGCTGTTCTTGATGTTCCCCTTGTGCATTCCGATCAGTTAACAGGGATTTTATGCTTTGATGCACCTTTTCCCCATAATTGGACCGGGCATGAGATAGATACATTGAAAGAAATTACCGATTATCTGACGCTTGTGCTTCGAAATGAGCAAACCTGGCAAGCTCTTAAAGCAAGTGAGCAATACCAGCGTGCTATTGTTGAAGCATCACCGTTAGCCATCATAGGCCTTTCTCCCGAAGGGTATGTCCGGTCATGGAACCTGGCTGCCAAACGGATCTTTGGATGGAATGCCCGGGAAGTACTGGGCAAAAAGTTGCCTATTGTACCAGATGACAAGCAGGAAGAATTTGCCGGCTTGAGAAATGAGGTTATGCAGGGGAACGCCTTTTCCGGCAAAGAATTGAAAAGGGTAACTAAAAACGGTGAAACGATCGATATAAGTGTTTCAACTGCACCGATGTATGATTCTGATGGGCGGATCACAGGAATCATGTCCGTCATTGAAGATATCACGGAACGGAAGAAGGACGAGCACCGTTTGTACCTTCTCAGCAATCTGTATTATATACTCAATGAACTGAATCAGAACGTCAGGCATATATGGGAACCGCAGAAACTATTTGAGACTCTCTGCAAAAATCTCGTGGTACATGGCGGATATGAAGGGGCGTGGATTGGTTTGACAGATCATACCCGGAACCGGTTAAATGTTTCGGCCCACGAAGGGGTTTGGGACATTAAGCATCCGCCGGAACCTTTGGAAATAAATCATTCCAGTGCCCAGAAAAATACTGCTGTAAAAACCGTGTTGGACGGCAGATATATTATTTCTATTAATAAGGGAGAAAACAAAAAAAAGGAACAATCCGAACAAGAGTCAAACGAAGATTTTTGCCGGTCTTCCGGAGCATTTCCTTTAAAAGTTTCCGGTCAAACCCGGGGGGTGTTGAATGTTTTTTCCTCCAGGAAGGAATTTTACGAAGAAGAAATAAAATTGCTTGCCGAACTGGCGATTGATCTTTCATACATACTCGAGTCCGTTGAAAGGGAAGAAACGCTTCGAAAGTCCGAAGCAAAATTCAAAACCTTATTTGGTTCTGCTGCTGATGCCATCTTCATCCATGATTTGAACGGGCGGTTTCTTGAAGTTAATCAGACAGCTTGTGACCGCCTTGGCTATACACGTGAAGAACTCCTCAGAAAGAGCCCTGCAGATATTGATGACCCCGAATATGCAGCTAAAGTTTCCGGGAGACTTAAAAAACTAAAACAAAACGGACATCTATTCGCTGAATCTGCTCATTTGACACGAAACGGAGCCTTAATACCGGTAGAATTAAACAGTCGGCTAATTCAATATGAGGACAGGCCTGCCATCCTCACCATTGCCCGGGACATTAGTAAAAGAAAAGAAGCCGAGCTGGCCATACGGGAAAGAGAAGAGCATTTACGGGCATTAAATGCGGAAAAAGATAAATTCTTTTCCATCATTGCCCATGATCTCAGATCCCCGTTCAACGCTTTCCTTGGATATTTGAAATTTTTGGAAGAGCGATTTTCCAGATTCACTAAAGATCAAATATTGGAAAAGATCACCACCTTGAGGCAATCCGCCGATAACCTCTTTTCTCTGTTGGAAAATCTGCTGGAATGGTCGCGTTTACAGCGAGGCGTAACCGAATATCAACCTGAACAGATAACGCTTAGCGAGGTGATAGAAGAAAACCTTACCTCTG
>JBNJFN010000166.1:0-6838 GCA_051746885.1 Bacteroidota bacterium
GGGTTGATCACCCATTGTACTCCGGTAGTATCGAATTGCTTATTATCATCTGTAAACCTCACCTTGGTGGTAGTATCCGGGACATTGCTTATACAAACTAAAATTTTCATTGATGATTCAATTTAAATTAGCAAATGGTTATTATTTTAAATCACTGATTTTTATAATTACTCTATACATCGAATAATACAGCTTTTAGGTTAGCAAATATATAAATAAGATAAGAAAATTAAAACTTTTCCCATCTTTCCGCAATTCCTCTCAATTTGACAAACAGGTCATAAGGTCGTCTTTTCCCAAAGCACATCAAGACCGAAAAAATTACAGTATTTTTTTGATAATTTTGCATGATCCAACTAAAAGTATTTGGCTATGGACGCATTACTCATTATGGTTGCCGCTGCGATTGGTTATATTGCCATGTACAGAATCTATGGAAAATTCATTGGCAAGCACATCATGAAACTCAACGCCAGCGCAAAAGTTCCTTCTGGTGACATGGAAGACGGGATAGATTATGTTCCCACGAAACGGGAAGTCATCTTCGGCCACCATTTTACCTCTATCGCCGGAACCGGCCCGATTGTCGGACCTGCCATTGCCATCATCTGGGGTTGGGTCCCGGCATTGATTTGGGTGTTTGTAGGCAGCATTTTCATGGGTGCCATTCATGACTTTGGAGCCCTGATTATTTCCATGCGCAACAAAGGAAAGTCATTGTCCGAGTTCACTGCCAAATACATCACCCCCAACACCCGCTTTTACTTTTTCATCATCATTTTTCTTGAGCTTTGGCTGGTAATTGCCATATTCGGCCTGGTCATCAGCGTTATATTTGACATGTATCCTTCGTCCGTTATTCCCGTATGGATACAGGTAGCCATTGCACTGAATCTTGGTTTTCTGGTCAACAAAAAAGGAAAAAACATCCTCTATTGGTCTCTTATCTCGGTAATTCTAATGTACCTGACCGTGATCCTGGGCACCCATATACCGGTAAGCATCTCCGAAATTGCCGGTATTCCGGCTACGGGGATATGGACCATCATTTTGCTCATATACGCCTACATCGCTTCCATACTCCCGGTTACAACCTTACTTCAGCCGAGGGATTTCATCAATTCCTACCAGTTATTGATTGCGATGGGACTTATGGTTCTCGGGGTGTTTTTTGGTACATTCACTGCAGATATGAAAGTGGTAGCTCCGGAAGTACAAATGCATCCCCAGGAAGCACCTCCGCTCTGGCCTTTTCTTTTCATAACCATTGCCTGTGGAGCCGTTTCAGGTTTTCATTCGCTGGTTGCTTCCGGCACTTCAGCCAAACAGGTTCGCAATGAACCGGATGCATTGTTTGTAGGTTACGGATCGATGATAACCGAAGGATTTCTGGCAACGCTGGTGATCATTGCCGTTGCCGCAGGTATTGGGCTTGGTTATGAACAGAACGGACAAATGCTGGTCGGTACGGAAGCCTGGACCAACAATTATGCCTCCTGGACTGCAGTAGAGGGGCTTAACGATAAGGTAGGATCTTTTGTAATTGGGGCAGCCAATATGGTGGAAACCACAGGCATACCACTTTCTGTGGCCATAGCCATAATGGGCGTATTCGTAGCCTCATTCGCCGCCACCACCATGGACTCTGCAACGCGTGTTCAGCGTTATGTTGTGACGGAATTGTTCGATTTTCTGGGCGTAAAACCATTCAAAAATATGTACTTCACCACCTTTGTAGTAGTGGCGACAGCAGCCTTACTGGCATTTGTATCCGGTGCCGGCGGAAAGGGAGCTCTGACCCTATGGCCCCTTTTCGGAGCTATCAACCAGACACTAGCCGGCCTTGCGCTGATAGTGATCACCATGTACCTGAGAAGAAAAAGCACTTATAAATGGGTTATTTCAGGCTTACCCGCTGTCTTTATGGTAATCATGACCCTTTGGGCTTCTGTTTTGAACGAGATCAACTTCATCAATGACCAGAACTGGCTGCTGGCATTTGTGAATGGAATGATCATTCTTTTGGTGGTGTTGGTTGTTATTGAAGGTATGAAAACATTCTTTGCCGTTAAGCCTCAGCAAGCAATGGAAACAGCATGAAAATGGGTGATTGGGTGATTGGTGCAACAAATAATAATTATTAAATCAGCCAAATAAACAACAATAGACATTATGCAAAAAGAGCTGCTCAGGCATTATCTGAAAATTAACCTTCCCGGGATAACTGCATTTGTTGTGCTTTATATAATAGGAAAATTCAATGTTGCCATATTTTTTTCGTTACATCACAACGGGATCCCGGTGACCATGATGATCGCAGAAGCACTTTTTGCTGTAGTGCTGCCGCTGTGGTACCGGATACATTTTGTAAACAAAAGCAAAGGAAAAAAACATACAAAGGAACATGAGTTCATGCAGTTTGAGAAGCATTTTCTTACGATTGCCTCAGTTTCAGTATATATTCTGATTGTCGGATATCTGCTGGCCTTACCCGGAACCCCTCTTTCTATAATGGTTCTGTTTGTTTTGTATGCGCTGTATTTTTATTTTCCCTCGGAGAAAAGAATCCGCTCAGAAATGAAAATCTTCAAAGTAAATTAAAATCTTATATGTATGGGATATTCTGAATTCATATCCAAACTAAAAAAATTACTCCGGGATATTGAGGAGATCAACCGGGGAAATGCCTCCGGCCTGCATGAATGGGAAGAGAAAGAACTGCGCAACATATTCGCACTCCTTGTGGTCGGGTCATTTGCAGGCATTCCCTCTCCTCCTGTGCATATTACAATGGAACTCCTGCCTGAGATGGAAGAAGACCTGACAATCATGCTGAACCGGATCCAAACAGCCCATGACCCCCTGGGGGAGCTGTTTTCGCTGTTGGATCCCATGTAATCTATATTAAAGGTATATTTTAAGGAGATATTATTTGAACAAAATACAAATTTCAAAATTCCAATAACAAATAAATTCCAATATTTCAATGACCTAAAGAAGAAATAGAAGGCTCTGCTAATTAAGGCTAATTTTGATCATTGAGATTTAGAAAATTGAATATTATTTGTGATTTGGGTATTGAGATTTGGTGCTTAATCGTCCTGACATTAAATATTTAAAATAAGCACTAACAATGACCAGCATCAAGCCTAGATTCATGTTCTTTGCAGGCAAGGGAGGTGTAGGAAAATCCACTGTTTCAGCCCTTGTATCCTTAACCAAAAGCCAGAACGAGAAAAGAACCCTTCTGGTATCAATGGATCCTGCACACAACCAGAGCGACATCTTTAAAACAAAACTCGGGGAAAAACCAAAGGAAATGATAGAAAATCTTTGGATAACCCAAATAGATACAGATCGGTGGATCAAAAAATATCTCAGGGAAACCGAAGAAAGCGTAAGCAAAAAATATAACTACCAAAAGGCTTTCAGCATCAAAAATTATTTTAAAGTGCTCCAGTTTTCTCCGGGTATTGAAGAATATGCACTGATGCAGGCTTTCGAAGCCATATTGCTAAAACACCAGGACAAGGAGGCCATCATTTTCGATATGCCTCCCACTGCGCTGACTTTGCGTTTTTTTTCACTGCCCCATCTCACTCTGACCTGGATCAACGAATTAACCAAGCTGCGTGAAAAAATCTACAAAAAGCAGGAGATCCTCTCCAACATCAAATTCGGCAAAAGAAACATTGAAACCGATTCCATCCTTGTAAAGCTCAGGAAGATGAAGGAAAACTACATCAGGCTCAACGACCTGTTTGGTTCTGAAAAAACGGAGATCAACCTGGTTACGAAACCTGATGAGCTGTCCCAATCCGAAAGCATCAGAATCCATGAGAAGCTCGGAGATCTTGGAAAAACACTGCAAACCGTTATTCTTAACGGTGTTGCGAAAGAAAAATCAGTGGATTTCTACAAAAAAAGCATCCCTGCGGAACAATACGTGCTATTGCCTGAAAGCGCCAGGCCTCTGATAGGAATGGAAAATCTAAGAAATTACCTGGCATCGGTGGGCAAAGAAATTGAAAAGATATAAACACCAAATTTAGCAATCCAACGTTCTCATTTACCAACCCAAAAAAGCCATTTAACAACCTTATGCCTTTGTTTAGCTATTGTATGCCTCTATTTGTTCATCTTACCCCTCCAAATATCTATCTTACATCATTGTTTAACAACTTCAGCAAAATAAAGGGGCAAAGGTGCCTTCTTATGGCCATTAATTGCATATCCGCAGGTGCTGCCACCACAGGTAGCAGTTACAACGATATCCTGCTTAATCCACACGGCAGCTTCGGTAATGCTTGCCGTGGCCATCATCTTACGCAAACAGCAGAAATGCATTTCCCGTCAGATAAAGGATAATAATCAAAAAGCTCTCCCAGCCTATCTTGCCGATACCTTTCTGTTCACGGTGCAATAAGCCCAATATCAGTGCACTGACCATCAACATAGTCAATGCAACAATAAAAATTTGGTTTTGTGTGATGGCGTGTAGTATGCTGCCTTTGCTATAAGCAATATCGGCGAAGGCTACGAAGAGCACATCGAAAGTATTTCCCCCGATGATATTTCCCACAGCCAGCGTCAGGGCGTTTTGTCTTACCGCAGCAAGGGAAACAATCAGTTCAGGCAATGAAGTAGCCACTGCAGTAAATAAGCTCCCTACAAAACTTTCAGAAAGGCCTGTTTTACCGGCAATGGTAATGCCTGATTTGGCGACCGCATAACCTGAACCAGCCACAATTATCGCTAAAATGATAAATTTTGTTAGAAGCTTCCTTAGGCTTAAATCCTTTATATGATTTTGATCAGGAATATCTTTTACAGTTTCAAGGGTCATCCGTGGTCTCCACATGGGCTTGTCCTTGGCCGAAGAAATCAGCTTTGAGCCGGCCAGGTATAAAACAATTATCAAAATGGAAAGGGGGTGCACATGAAATACGGAAACCTCTGGCCCGGAAAATCCAATCAAAACAACGGACAATAAGCCTATCAGCAATACCCCATACATCAAATTGGCAAAGGAAGCCGCAGCATGCTCCAGGTTTCCACGCTTGTAGGAGATATCAGCAATAGAGAGAAAAACAGTTTGAGCCGCAATTCCACCAATGGCATTACTGATAGCCAGCTCCGGATGATCCGCAAAAGCAGCAACCACAGAGGTAATGATACCAGATAAAGAAGTAACGGCTCCAAGAAATATGGCCCCAAACAGGGCTTCTCCCAAACCAGTCAGATCAGCCAGCTGATCCGCTGCACGTGTAAGCCTTGTACCTGCTACGGCAATAACGATAGTGGAAAAAACAAAAAGTATGATGGCTAAAGAAAGATCCATACTTATTTATTTTCTCAAAAATATCCAAACTTTAGCATTTACAAAAATACCTCAAGTAAATAACATTGTGCATTGGTCAATAAAATTTAGAGCCAAAAAAATATAGCATATCCTAAATCAATTTCTTATCTTTGTAGGAAAGCGTTAGCAGTGACCAAAATGAAACGTTACCTTGAACAACTGATCAACGATATGCGTGAGTCTGCACGCAGTGTTCCTGAGGAAGATCTTAGTGTATTCTTTGAAAAAGCAGAGGATGATGATAATCTTCCTTTTTCAGAAGCATTTCAACATGGACCCCGGCGAAAACTATCAGAGATAGTAGGTATACCATCAATCGTTTTCCCCCCAGAAAACCGGCTTACCGATACTCAAATGGAAATTCTGGCCGGAGAAATGGAGCGATTATTAAAAGCATACTATTTTTATCCCGAATTTCCGAATGGGGTACCGGGAAGAATAAGATACAGGAACTTAGTTAAAATATGGGACGATGAACACGTATTCCTCATCAATGGAGAAACCTACCTGGAGTTTTGCGACTATGATGAATCCCACTGTCCTTTTCCAGGTTATTGTAAAATTTGTTCCCAAATTGAAAAATATAAAGATGAAAAAGCGGGGGAAACCGAAGCGTTCATCGATATGAGGTACAACTCCCTACTTGATCCGGATGAATTGGATGACCTGAAAAAAAATGAAATCTTTGAACGGTTCAATCCCAATCTTTCAGACAGGTTCATACCATCTATATATAATTATTGTGACAGGTGGTGTGAACGATGTTCCTTTAAAAAACGCTGCCGGTTTTATTACAATGATAGAAAACTATTTGGCCGGCAGGATCAGGAAATCAGCAAAGAAGAATTCTGGAACAGGATGCAATACATACCTGAAAAAAGCCGGTACTTCATCGACAAAGAAATTATGAAAAGGGGCATTGAACTGAAAGATACAGACAATGCTTCCTACGAACAAATACAGAATGAGATCAGGGAACATCCCCTGGTTAAGGCAGGAGAAAATTATTGCCTCAGGATAAGCCGATGGATATATGATCACCGGGATTATTTAAAACAGAAGATTGGCAGACAGGTAATCGCCAAAATAGTGCAAGAGCTTTTCCATTGTATTGAAATCATCTATTGGGACCATACCATGATTCCAGTTAAGATCAGCAGAGCCATACACGGTCTGATTCATGAAGGAATGACAGGTGATCCTGAGGATGCCAATGGTTCAGCTAAAACAGCGCTTGTTTTAGTGGACAGATCCATAGATGCCTGGCAAAAATTACTTGCTGTATTCCATGATATGGAAGCAGAAATTTTTGAGATCGTCAACCAGCTAAAAAAACTCAGAAACGATATTCTGGAAGATTTTCCCAATGCACCGGAGTTTCAACGTCCGGGTTTTGATGACTGAGTATAAAATCCCTTAAGCTTTGGGAAATAAAAAGGGTGGCCGATCCATCTAATTTCCAACATCATAATGATA
>JBNJFN010000167.1:0-6827 GCA_051746885.1 Bacteroidota bacterium
AGCCTGGCGCCCATACAGATTTCATCACCTTTCAATCCGCGCGGATAGCCTGTACCGTTATATTTTTCCTGATGTTCATAAACTATCTCTGCGGCTGCTGCCAGATACGCACTTCCGGATAGAATATTAAAGCCAAGAGTTGGGTGCTTTTTCATAACTTCTTTTTCTTTAGCCGTAAGATCTGTCGGTTTTAGTAATATTCTGTCCGGAATTCCTATTTTCCCGATATCATGTAACAAGGCCCCGCGGCTTATATGTTCAAGCTGTTCTCCTTCTATTCCGAGTTTTTTTGCCAGGGTAACAGTCAATTCACGAACTCTTTTACTATGTTCTCCTGCGCTTTTTTCCCGGGCATCCAGCAGGCCGACCAATGCCTCAAGTGTAAATTCATAGGATGCCTTAACTTCTTTCAGCGCCTCGGTTGCTTTTTGACTCTTTTCCCGTACAATCTGAGCCAAATACTGTTGGTAGTGTCGGTTTTCTAACAGTGTTCTTCGGTATTCAATAGCCCGCTGCAATACCACACACACTTGATCATAAGTACACGGCTTCTGGATAAAATCAAACGTTCCCTCCCGCATACTTTTTACCGCATTGTCCAGCGTAGCGTTCCCTGTGATTATTATATTAACAACCGTATCATCAATGGCTTTCACACTTTGAACCAGCTCAAATCCATCTATCCCGGGCATATGGAGATCAGCTAACAGGATATCGTACTTAAGCGGTTCCTTCTGCACCATATACACCGCATCCTCTCCACATTCAACATTATTAACCAGAAATCCCTCTTTCCGGAGGATAGCTGACAACATTTCCCGAACGGCTTCATCATCATCAGCTATCAGCACAGTTCCTTTCAGATTCTGGTTTGTCTCCGGGTAAAAAGTCTTAACAACTTTATCTTTTTCCTGTGCCTGCTGTACACTTTTTTCGTGATGGTCCGCCCAGCTTCTTATGCAGTTACGTCCGGCATTTTTAGCCAAGTACATTGCTTTATCCGCATATTCCAACAAGTCATCAGGTTCAATATTGACTTCATCTTCCCCGTTGATAGAAGAAATCCCCATTGATACAGTTAAATGTATTTCATTAGTATCTTTACAGAAGACATGATCGCGAATTTTTTTCAGTAATCTTTCAGCATATACAGTTGCATCTTTTCTATCTGTTTCCGGCAGGATAACTACAAATTCTTCGCCGCCATATCTGCCTACTATGTCTGCGGCGCGCGCTTCTTCAGAGAGTATTTGTGCAAACTCTTTCAGCACTTCATCACCCTGCATATGTCCGAGAGTGTCATTTAACGTTTTAAAATGATCAATATCCATTAAAACCACGGACAAATCTCTCCTGTATCGCTTAATCCTTTCCCACATATGGTTTAATTGACTTTCCAGGTGCAATCTGTTATACAAGCCGGTCATGTTATCAGTAATAGCAAGCTGCCGCATTCTTCCCAGGGCGGTAAATACCGTTGACAGATGATTGGCCACGTGATATATGAAAGAAAGTTCTGACACGTCACATTCCGGCTGTTCACCGGAAGCCAAAATCAGCAGCCCTCGAATATTTGCCCCGCTCATAATCGGAACATAAAAAGAAAACTCAGCTTCTTTATAGCCGTTCCCGGATGTTTCCATCCCCTCTATTTCACTGCGGACATCACCAGCCAAAGGTTGTCCGCTCAAGGCCAAATATCTTTCTTTCATTTCAGCAAGCAATGTATCGAGAAAATTCTGTGATATGGACTCCGACACATTAAAAATAGCCAGCGGGTTGTCTTCCATGTACAACAACCCTACTACTGAAAAATTAAGAAATTCGCTCAACCTGGCCGTTAAACCTTTCGACGCATCAAGGAAAGTATTTTCCTGGAGTACAGGCTCCGTAATAAGCCGTAATATCTGTAATTGGCGCTGCATGCTGGCCAACGACACTTTTCTGAATTCTTTTGATTCCTCATATTTTTCTGCGTATTCCTGAGCTATCTCACTCAGTAGCACATCCATTGCAAAGGGCTTCTCTAAGACCCTTTTTACCCCCATATCCTGTAAATTTTCCATCGCCTCTGAAGTGTTATAACCAGTTATAACAACCACCCCCATCCATGGCCAGATATTCAACGCTTCCCTTATAAACATGACACCGTCCATTCTGGCCATTCTCATATCTACTACCAGAATATCGAAGTTATCGTTAAGCAGTTTCTGTAAACCATCCTGTCCGTTGCTGGCGTGATCGGCTTTTCCCCCTTTATGTTGGACTGAATGCATAACCAACTCTCTGATATGCTCCTCATCATCCACCACAAGAACAGACATTTCCTGCCAGCTGTGATTATCCTCATTTGTTATTTTCAGATCATCTTTACTTATTTTTTCATTCATAAGTCGATATGTCCTTTTTCTACTGTTAGGACCTTACCATTACTAAAATCGATCCCTCCAGGTTTTTCAGTAGCAGCAAGAATTACCTGTGGCAAATGAGAAAAAACCGAAAAAAACCGTTTTGTTCCGCCTTCATCCAGTTCTCCGAGAACATCGTCAACCAGGAAGCATATATCTTTGTTGTCAGCGCTGTTATTTTTCAAATACTCCACGGCTCCCAGTTTTAACGCTATAGCACTTAAGCGACATTGTCCTTCTGAACCGAACACACCTATAGTTTTATCATACATCTTAAAAATTAAGTCATCCCTATGAACACCGCATCCAGTATTGCCATACTCAATATCTTTTTCAAGCCTTTTATCGAGAGATTTTTTATAGATTTCAGCAATTTTTTCCGTATCATTATCCTCTTCATTGTCATTTAAAGGTAAAGTGCTGCTATAACCTAAATCAATTGTCATCTCCGGCGGAAATAAAGCAGCAGCCATACTTTTAAAGATAGACCCGAATTCGCGCACAAAGTTTAATCTTTCAGAGAGAATACGGGCACCGCATTGACAAATTATATCATCGTATGCTATTATCCCTTTTTTTGAATACCGCCGCGGTTCTTTCAGCATGGCATTACGTGACTTCAAAGCTTTCATATATTGCATAAGAGTCTTCATATAGTTTTTACTGCTTTGACTTAATACAATATCTGCAAACCTCCTTCTGTCAGCGGGAGATCCTTTTAACAGTCTTATATCTTCCGGGACGCACACGACGCATAAGAATCTTGAAATAAAGTCACTTGCTTTATTTACGATTGTATCATTTATTTTAAAGCGTCTGCGGTTGCTGTTGGTTACTTTGAGCCATTCCGTATAGTTTGATTTTTCATCCTCTAACAAACCGGCAACATGGAAATAGTCGCTCTCCCACCTTCGCAGTTCATTTATCCGATTACTTCTAAATGACCTTAACAACGACAGATAGTAAACTGCCTCCAGAAAATTGGTCTTTCCCTGACCGTTATTTCCGATAATTATATTTAATCGGGGATCAAGTTCTATGTCGGCGTGTTCATAATTGCGGAAATTTTTCAGCTTTACTCTTGTTATTACGCCCATTCTTATACAATTTATCGACTTCAGATTTTTTTAACTGCGCATGGGCATTATAACATACAGAAACCCTTCATCACCGGAAAGAGAAACGGGACTGTACTGGTCGTTGAATCTTAAAACCACCTGGTCACTTTCCATATGCCGCAGGGGATCCATCAAAAACTGCGGATTAAAAGATATTTCCACAGGTTCGCCTTCATAAGAGACTTCCAGCGGTTCACTGCTTTCTCCCACCTCGGCGCTCGTCGCACTGATTGTAGCTTGTGTATTTTCAATATTCATTTTAATGGAGGCGCTGCTTTCAGTAACTACCATAGCTACACGGTTTACAACTTCAGACAATGATTCTCTTGGTATGACTGCAGAATAAGAAAACCCGGATGGTATAACTTGTCTATAATTAGGATATGTGCCTTCTACAAGCTTGGTGGTAAGCAGGGTATCGTTTATAGAGAAAACTGCTCGGGCTTCTGACAGAGTAACCGAAGTATCATCATCTTTATCAAGGACTTTGTGTAATTCCCCTACTACTTTAGGCGGCAGGATAACGTCAGTATCATCAATTGATTCGTCTTCCAGGGACTGTTCCATCAAAGCTAGGCGGCGTCCATCTGTCCCCACAGAAGTCAAAACACCGGAACGGATGCTGAGAAGGGTTCCGTTCAACACGTGTCGATTTTCATCGGTGCTGGCCGCATAAGAGACTTTATTAAGCATACTTTTAAGGAGTTTTCCTGAAATGGTAAACGACAATTCCCCCTCGGTTTCTTCTTCCTCGGGGAATTCCTCTGCAGAAAGTCCAGTCATTTTGAAAAAGGAATTTTTACAGGAAATTGACGTCTGTTCATTTTCTCCTGTTTCAAGCTTGACTTCACCTTCGGGAAGTGTACTGACTATTTGTGCAAATTTGCGGGCGGGAAGCGTAGTACTTCCTTGCCTTTCAACTCCGGCTTTTACTCCTGTACGAATATAAACTTCGAGATCTGTTGCTGCTAAAAAAAGTTTGTCATCTTTGGCTTCCAGGCATACATTATTGAGAACGGGAATAGTTGTTTTAGTATTGACAACATTAGATACTTTACGGATTACATCAGTTAAAACATCTTTTTCAACGGTTACCTGCATAGTGTTAAATCCTTTTCTGTTACTTTCATTATTGTTAACATTTCTTTTAAATATTAATAATTTAATATATTACTTTAAAACTCTAATAATATTATTATTGTTTGATTATAATTCAAATAACTTTACAATTTGTTCCGTTTCAAGGTATTAAATAAATAAAATATGTTAATAAGCATGTTTAAAACCAACCCCATAAAAGTTAATAAATGAGGACTGGCTATAATTTAACATATTATTAACAGGTTTTTAATAGGAAATAAACAATTATAGTAATTATTTATGAATTCTTACAAAAAAAAATTTGATTCAAATGAACATATCTGCAAATTATTTTCGCGCCATCCGGAATTAGAAAAAATTCGCAAAAATATCACTAATAGTCTTACTATTATATCGGAGTCTCAGGAAAAAGGCGGATCCCTGCTTCTTTGCGGGAATGGGGGGAGTGCTGCTGATTGTGAACATATTTCCGGAGAATTGTTGAAGAGTTTTCATTTAAAACGTTCGCTGTCAGATAAGAGGAAAGAGAGTTTACGTTCGGTTGAAGGATTAGACCTGGCAAGCATAGAGAAACTTGAAAACCACATAGAAGCCGGGTTTAAGGTGTTCAGTTTAACGGGGAATACATCTTTACAAACAGCAGTCATAAACGATATCGGCGGCGAATTTATATTTGCCCAGCAAATAGAAGCAATCGGCAGGGAAGGTGATGTTTTAATGGTCCTTTCCACCTCTGGGAATGCAGAAAATGTGCACCTTGCAGCTGCTGTTGCAAAAGCAAAAAAAATGAAAGTGATTGGTTTAACCGGACGTTCCGGCGGCAAAGTTATGAGCTTGTGTGATGAAATTATAAAAGTGCCGGCTGATCTAACGCCTGACGTTCAGGAACTGCATCTCCCGGTGTACCATACAATCTGTGCAGCATTGGAATCTGAATTTTTCCAAACATGAAACGATTATAACTTGAAACTATTTTTATCTGTAGTACACTAAGGTATAAAATATAATGGATTTATTTGTTCCGTTAATGAGAGAATATAGTCCTTACCGTTTCTTATCATTCGTTTAATAAAGTGTTTTAATATCAGGAGAGTAAAAATTTGACTGGTACAGACGAACTTATACTGGATTTATTAGTATCCAAAGGTTTTGTGAGCAGTGAAAATGCCGAGGAGGCACGCCAGAAAGCAGACGAGGACGGTACGTCTGTTACGGAAGTTTTAAATGAGCTCGGTTATGCCTCCGAAAATCAGGTCATGATGATGCTGGCCGGTGAATACGGGATGGATACTTTTGACCTTTCTGAATATCAAATCCCCTCAGAGGTAATAGAAAAGATTCCTGCGGAAATTGCGCGTCAGTATCAAGTAGTTCCGATTATGGATAACGACGGAACCATAATGGTTGCCATGGCAGATCCCACCGACCTTGAAACATTGGACTCGTTGCGTTATATATTAAAGACAGATGTTGAAGGGGTTATAGCTCCGCGGCGGCAGATTGATGAAGCGTTGTCTTATCATTACGGGAGTGCGGAAGAAAGCGTTGAAAGCTTTCTTGAAGATGTTACCGAAGGAACTATTGATATAAGCACTCCTACGCAGCCGGCGCAAGGAGACGAAGAATCCTCGGAAGACAGCACAGACGACGCCCCCATTATAAGATTAGTCTCTCTGGTTATACTTGAAGGGTATAGAAAACGTGCGTCCGATGTCCATATGGAACCATTGGAAAAAAGGTTCCGTGTACGTTATCGAATCGACGGAGTATTGCACGAAGTAGATAACCCTCCCAGGTATTTACAGAATAACATCTTGAGTCGCGTAAAAATTATGTCGAAAATGGATATATCTGAACACCGTCTCCCGCAGGATGGGCGGATTCAGATTACGGCGATGGGAAAGGAGCTGGATTTACGTGTATCTGATATACCGACGACCCACGGTGAGTCTATTGTTATGCGTATTCTGGATAAAACAAGTGTCATGATAGGCATACCGGAACTGGGATTTATGGCTGATGACCAGGAATTCATTGAGCGTGTTCTGGGATATCCCGATGGACTGTTTCTGGTTACCGGTCCGACAGGATCCGGAAAAACCACTTCCCTGTATGCGTTTCTCCATAAACTGAATCAGCCGACAAGAAAAATTATCACAGTGGAAAACCCGGTTGAATATGAACTGCCGGGCATCAATCA
>JBNJFN010000168.1:0-6805 GCA_051746885.1 Bacteroidota bacterium
GTAATCCTCTTCGCGCAGCCGGTCACAAATACTTTTTACTTCTTCTTCCGAGAAATACGTCATCCGGCTCATCCAGGTACCAAAACTCCATTTTGGCAGCATCCCGGGAAATCCGGTCAATTGCCGGTACCCCCTTTGTACTTCCTCAGGCGTTTCACCACCAATTAAAAAAACATCAATGGCGGGTTCTTCGGCCATAAACTGCAATGAGCGTGACGAATGATCAGCCACCGACATTTTTCCATAGGATGATGTATGCAGGAATACACCATACATCCTGCTCGACATCAGAAAAGGAATATTTTTATAGGTGCGACGGTTATTAACCCCCTGTCCATCCTGGTTCTTTAGTTGAAAGGTACGTCCCGACAGATCCATTTTTGCAAAACGTTCACCTGAACCAACAAATTTTTCATCCGGCTCCACTTCAAAGGAAAAGGTCGTGCGGTCAAATTTTCCATCCTTTTCAACTACCGCCAATGCATAGGCATCGTGGCGTGCAGGAAAAAACTGATCGTAGGCGCTGAGATTCACTTCTTTTTTACCGTCCGGATAAAATCTTAATTCCAATGATTCCTGCGGTTCAGGCAGAAGATCACTCCAATGGTCAATGGCAATGGGCTTACGGTTTAGTTTTGCCCGAACCACACCAGACCTGTCTTTTACCCACCATGTATCTTCCGTCATTTCAGCATGAAGAGGATTCACTTCCAGGCTTTTATCCATCTCAAGCATCAGGGATTCCTGCAAGGCTTCTTCATCAAAACCTATTGCAAATCGCAGTATTTTATCTCCGTAAGCCCGGATTCTCAGAATATAGTTACTTCTTTTAACCGTCTGGTCAGGTTCTAAATCCCTGGTTGCTTTTTGCTTTTGAAAAGGAAGTTCAAAAAGGACATCACTTCCTTCGGTTCTCACAGAAACAGGCGCACAGGTTTTCCATAAACACTCATTGCCTGTCATGGCCTGATCAAATTCAAGAAAATCAAAAAGCTGATAATTCGTTTGTTTCATTTAACTCCTTGTTTATAAAATAATTGAAAGATCGTTATTATTTCACTTTGACTAAGGTAACCCATTTTTCACCAGGTTTGGTACCTTCAATTCCTTCCTGGTATTTGTCCATAATCCGGTTCCATTCATCCATTCGTGGATTGTTTTCCACCGTCTTTGGATTCAGTTCATCCAGCGTCTTATTTGCGGGAATGGAAATAACAAGCATTAATCGCCTTCCGTTTCTGTACAATAAAAGCTGCTGAAAATCGGCGTTACAAAAGCCTTCCGAAATTTCAGGCCACTCTTCAAACTGTGTTCTATGGTAATCCAGGTATTCCTGCTGGTATATTTCATTCTCTACCATATTGGTAGTCATGATTACGTGATCCCATTCAGCAGCGACAGATGAATCCGGACATCTTTCTGCTCTGGAGAAATTATAAACCGGAGCATTATATATTTTTAACCCCAATCCTGGGAATTGTCCGGTTATCTGTTTCGAGAATGCTTCAACCTGATCCAGGTGAGTATACAAAACAAGGTGGTTGTTCCACTGGTATAGTTGAATGTCTGTTGCCCCATTAGCTTTCGCTATCGATTGTATTTCAACTTTATCGAATGTTGATCCTACCAGTTCTATTATAAGTTTGTTTTTTTCCGGATCTTTTGTGTAGTTACAGCTCATAAAAAAAGCATAAACAAACAGTATCAATGAAAATAAAGATTTTGATGTTAAGGATTTCATTTCACGTTTTTAAAGTAAAAAATATGAATTAGTTTAGTGAAATTTTTCTTCTACAAATTCCTTTGGATAAAGGTTAATTCTTTCCGGTTCCTCAGGCGGGATTATACTTTTAAACTCATCCTGAATACCCGCGTTATCAATTATTTGCTTGGCTTCATCTGAAAACGGTAAAACAAGAAATGCTTTTGTATTCTCAATGGTAATATTTGTTCCATTGACCCTCAGCAGGTTATTTTTTACAAAATTATCCTGTACAATAATATCATGAATGCGATGATTCCAAATATTCAGCCACCATATTTTGCCAGGCCTGTTATTTACCACATTTCGCTTTATGGTCAGGTATGCCGAGCCATCGTCAGGATAGATACTTCGCGGGCCATTAAAAATGTAGTTACCTTCGATCAATGTGCCGGGTTGTTCTCCCAATGTGTAGATAGTGCCTCCATCGTCAAGTACAAGGTGTGAATCTCCGGCTTTATTAAAGCTTATGGAGTTGTTTTTGGCAAGTTTTGAAGGTGGGATTTTACTATCAGCCCACCACCATCCCATGGCAATGGCTCCATAAGATGTTCCTGCAACATCGTTATGTTCAATTTTATGGTTGGCTACAAAAAAGGCTGTAATGCCTTCAACCTGACGAAAATCCAGGCTAACATTACGAATGTAATTATTACTTACAAGGTTGTATTCACAAAGGCCTTCAACGCCTTCTCCAAACAATTCGCCATCACCAATCTTATAATGCTGCGGATGACCAACGTTTATAGCGTTTCCCAGTAAATCGTGAAAATAATTTCCATTGACTTTGCAGTTCGTTACATCGTTAACCAGATTTATGGCAGTAGCTGAACTTAATCCAACGAAACGATTTTTTGTAAAATTAATGTTTTCGGCATTTTGAACCTGTATGGTTCCCCGGGGCACATTGGTACTATTGTATTCTGTTGGGTGCCAGTTTCCGTCGGGTACATATTTAACAGCCAACCCCAGACTCTGAACACCGGCAAATCCATGCGATCCGTCAACTTCCAGTAACTGCCAGTGATCATAGGAAAAGCTAATACCTTCAAAACTTATATTGCTAACCCTGGATGAAGTTGAAGTTCCTTTGATGCTGATCAAACCATCCGACAATGGTGCAATAACTTCGGCATCAGACATGTCTTCGCCATGGCTATAGTAATAAAGTGTCCGGGCCTGGCGATCAAAGTAAAACTCGCCCGGCGAATCCAACAACTCATAGGCATTCCTTACAACGAAGGTTCCGTCATACTTAGTTCTGCCAGCCCATGCCAGGTTTGTAGCAATAGCCCCATAGGGTTGTTGCAGTTTAAGAATGGTGGTATCTCCAATTTGTTCAATTGCTCTTGTGCATAGAATTTTTTCTGTCCAAACATTGAATTGAACAAGTTCTACATCTTCCGGGTTTTTGAATGTGCGAATATCCTTAGCGCTGAATTTAATTCCATCAATGGAAGAACCAGCTCCAAAAGCCCAGCTCTCATTACCCTTCACCTCAAAGGTCCCCCAACTTCCAAGTTCTTGAACAGGTTCCTCAGTACCTGCCATTCGCATTCTTTTTCCATTCACGAACAATGTTCGCAGCTTGCTGTCTCTATTGAGTGTTGCTTTATAGATATTGCCACCCACCTGCTCCCAACCTGTCACCTTTACGCCTCCATTCAGTAATGGAACTTCGTTATTATATGCCTTGTAAGTAATTGAATACCCATTTGTTCCTGAATCTTTTTCTTTAAATTCAAGTGGACTTGTTAAATAATAAGTGCCACCATGCAGATATACAACAATATCCTCAGTCATGTTCTTATTAATTTTAGCCACCTTCGCTTGAGCAGCCTGAATCGAATTAAATGGAGATTCCGGTTTCCCGTTTCCATTTTTTGTTGCATTGGGTGATACATGGAATTCTGTTTGGGCATTTATTAGCATACATGTGCTCAACAATAATCCCAAGAGCATTAAATTTTTTTTAATCATCATTTTAATTTTTATAATAATATTTATTACAGTGCTTTTCGTTTTTTTTCATCCTGCACAAAAAGTCACACAAAAAGGCCTTATTTTTGGCTTAAATATAAAACTTGCCATAACTATGCTTCTATATTATAAGGAGCACGCTGGGAACGCTTCAGATGGCTGTTTGCTTCATTGTCTCCAATGAATTCTTCCTTTTTGGGATCCCACCGTAATTTTCGTCCTAACCTTAAGGCAATATTTACCAGGTGACAGGGAAGCTGGGAACGGTGCTGCCCGATAGGATCACTGATTGGTTGTTGCCGTGTCCTTACGCTGGTCAAAAAATCATTGGTATGCGCATAAAGATAGGAATACCCTCTCACCCACGGATCCTCGGCAAGTGGTATCCGGTCAAAGCGACCTATATTATTAATCTCGCTGATCCCCTCTCCGACGGCTCCTGCCCGACCCACGAATACTTTATTTTTCTCCCCTATAAAAAGGACGCCGCTATCACCTTCGGATAACGGGTAATTAAGGATGTTATCGGGCACATTACCAAATATTCTTTTGATATCGTCTTTATATGCTGCATTTTTCACAGGATCAGGAGGACTACTGAGGAACCACATTTCGACTTCACCCGGATATTCCAGACGTGCGGCAAAGGGTAGGAACTCATCGGGGTATCCGGCTTTCCCCAGGTTTGGGTTATAACCTTCTGCCTCAATACTAAGTGGACCTATATCTTCACCTCCCATACCCCAGTGTGCAATATCCATATGATGAGCGCCCCAGTCGGTTACCATACCTCCTCCATACTCCCACCAGCTCATCGGCCTTCTGAACCGTGCTTCGCAATATGGATGAAGAGGGGCCTGTCCTAACCACATTTCCCAGTTCAGTTCAGGAGGAACAGGTGATTCCTTACAGGATTCCCCCGGACTGATATCGCCGCCGGGGAGAATTACGGCAACCTGTTTCAGCCGTCCGATACGGCCTGCCCTTACGAGGCTGCAGACGATTTGAAACTGGTGCCCGCTTCTCTGTTGTGTTCCCACCTGAATGATTTGCCCTGTTTCTTCAACAACGCGACGGAGTATCTTTCCTTCATCAACGGTAAGGGAGAGGGGCTTTTCTGCATACACATCTTTTCCTGCCCGGCATGCATCCACATTGATTTTTGTATGCCAGTGTGGGGGAGTTGCGTTGCCGATTACATGGATATCCTTGCGATCCAGCAGCAGCCGATAATCCTGATAAACATCCACCCTACGGCCTGTTTTCTTGTAAATATCCTCAGCAACAGATCTTGCCCTTCGAAGGTCAACATCGCAGATCGCAAGGACATCAGCGTATGCTGGTATTTGCCATGTTGCCATTCCTCTTCCCCGGTTCCCTAATCCAATCACTGCCACACAAGGTCTGTCGCTGCTCCCGGCTTTGAGTGGAGAAGAAATAATGGATGGATCGGCCTGAGCGTGTGAGGAAAAAGGATTTGCCAGCATAGCTGCACCTGCCCCCAATGTTGCCAGAAACTCACGGCGAGCCAGGGTGCTTTTGATTGATTTTTTTCGTGTCATTGTTTTTAAATTTTATACATATCACTTGAAAAGGTATTCAATATCCCTGGTTGATGAGCACCCAGAGCCCGTTTTCGGCCGGGAGGACAATATCTATCCTGCCATCACCATTGAGATCGGCCGTGCTAATCTGTCTGCCAAGTGCGATATTTTCACCTGGGCCAGCTATTGTATGGCGTATGAATTCATTTTTGGATTTATCCCATTTGTAGTAGTAAACAACCGCGGGATCATCCCAGCCCGGGTCTTTACCGTTATGCGCCCAGATACATTTCCCGGCAATAAGCTCTTCCATACCGTCGTTATCCAGGTCTGCAAATGTAAGAACATGAACCTGCGACCAGCTTTCATCAATAACATGGTGTTTCCATCTTGTTGTGCCGTCTTTTTTTGGTGCCAGTTGCTCCCACCAGTACAAACCATAGTCATGTCCCCTGCCAAAAATAATGTCAAGACGACCATCCCCGTTCAGGTCTTTTACGGCAAAAGGGCAACTGGGGTGGTATTTTCTGAGATCTGTTTCGGGGTGCAATTCCCAGGGCCCTGCAAAAGGATCACCCGCCGGACGTTCGTACCAGCCGATTTCACAGAGTACATCTTCACGCCCGTCACCATTTACATCACCAAATGCAAAACCATGGCCGCCTCCCTCAATACCCAGGACGAATGGCTCAAGTTTTGGATTGCTATCCGCATCTTTTGTAAACCGCCAGACTTCCAGCGGTTCCTCTGGCATATAGCTAATGGAATGAAACTCCGGAACCCCGTCACCATCATAATCATGCATGGCAAACATTTCCATTTTTCCACGGGTTTTTGTCAATGTAGCTGCCTTCCATGGCTCATGCATTTCCCACGGGGTGCCACGTTCCAAAACACTGTTTCCGGGATTCTTGTACCAAACCATTCCTTCCGTACCCCAGGCTCCAATGATGATATCAGGCCAGCCGTCCTGGTCAACATCATACACATGATCGCTGTTGGCGCGAATGTAATCATTTGACAGATGGTTGGAACGGAATGCCTGAGGCACAAAATCCGGTCCATAATAGATATTCGGACTGCAAATGATATCCAGGTGGCCGTCGAGATTGATATCGGCAATAGCAGAACCCTCATAGGGACCCATGCTAAGTTGCTTCTTCGAAAACTGGATCGTTTTTCCGGTTTTGTCCTGTGCCTGTAGTCTTGTTCCCAGTAAAATAAAGAGAAGCGCAGCAATCGTAAAAGGATGTCTCAATAAGTATGCTGCAATATGATCTGATCTGTTTCTCATAATAAATATATTAAGTATAATTTTATTTGTTAAAACTATTTACTGCATATGGCTAACTTGCTGTATTTCAATTTACCGAGACTAGCCAACTAATTTTCCCTATTTGAATTATTTCCTTACCGCAAGATAGAAACCCTCCAGTATAAGCGCCCCCACTGTGGCCCCGGCATCTGTAACCCCAATTGACTTCTCCTGATAGTAGGCCGCTCTGCCGTGCTGTGCCTT
>JBNJFN010000169.1:0-6740 GCA_051746885.1 Bacteroidota bacterium
TTCGGGCACTGCCCCGGACAATTCCACAATTACAGACAGTGATACAGAAACCATAACGGGCAGTCAGCAGCCAGAGCTTACTGTCACCCAAACTGCCACGCCAGCAACTTACACTTCGGTTGGAGAAGTTATTATATACACTATTGAAGCAGAAAATACGGGAAATGTAACAATTACCGAAATTGCTTTAGTGGATTCCGTTCTTGACTTTAGTGAGTTGATTTCATCTCTAGAAACGGGAGAATCAGTTTCCTATTCCGTATCATATTCTATTACTCAGGAAGATTTGGACGCTGGTTTTGTAACCAATAGCACAACGGTTTCAGGGGAAGATCCGAATGGCGAAATTGTGGAAGGAAATAGTACAGAAACCATTCAGGCAGAACAAATTCCTGAATTGGTAGTGACTAAAAGCGCAATGCCGGAGAATTTTGCGAAGGTGGGTTCCGAAATTGCATATACTATTTTAGTGGAAAATACAGGAAATGTAACAGTTTCAGAAATAGCAGTAATCGATTTGTTAATCAATTTGAATGCCGTTATTTCTTCTATAGCTCCCGGGGACACTATTACTTACACGGAAACCTATGAAGTAACACAATCAGATTATAATAATAAAAGTGTTACCAATTCTGTTTCTGTTTCAGGAACAGGACCTGGCAATACTTCGGTGAATGCAGAGTTTTCGCTAACTGTAAATGCGTTGGGACCTCCTGTTGCCGTGAATGATATAAGTTCAGATAATATTTCAGGAAACAGTGTAACCATAAATATTTTGGCTAATGACAAACTTCATGACGGTGATAATGCAGCATCCGAATTTGTAACTATTGATTTAAATCCGGGACAGTTTGGCATACAAAATGAATTTATTGTAAATGGAGAAGGTGCCTGGTCATATAATTTAGCCACCGGGCAGGTTACTTTTAATCCGGTTGCCGGTTTTACAACCGATCCATCGCCAATTACCTATCGGTTAACAGAAAATTTGACCGGACGGAACGACAATGCCAATATAACGGTTGAATACAATGAGGGAGAACCTTTTGCCATTAATGATACCAGTGAAGGCAATAAACCCGGCAGTACGGTTACCCTAAACATTTTGGCCAATGACAGGTTGAGTGACGGAACTCCTGTTAGTACTGATATGGTGAATGTCGATCTTCAGCCGCAAACAGCGGGAATACAAACCGAACTTATTGTTGAAGGTGAAGGCAGCTGGATTTTTTCGCCTCAAACAGGTGAAATCACTTTTACTCCAATTGCTGGTTTTACAGCCGACCCGGAGCCTGTAATATATTTACTGACTGAGATTTTAACTGGTTTAAGCGATGAAGGAACTATTTCAATTTTGTTTGAAAAGGAGCCTCCGGTGGCAAATGAGGATAACAGCTCAGAGAACACCCCAGGTGAAACCGTAAGTATAAACATTCTTGACAATGACGGGTTAAGCGATGAATCTGCGGTTATTCCAGAATTAGTTACAGTTGACCTGAATCCTTTGTTGACTGGAGCCCAGTCGGAACTGGTTGTGGACAATGAAGGGACATGGAATTTCGTTCCGGCAACCGGAATAATATCCTTCACACCACAATCAGGTTTTTCCGTTTCACCTACTCCCATTTCTTATATTTTAATTGAAAACCTCACAGGATTGGAAGATACTGCTACTATATCAATTGAGTATGAACAAGTGTCGCCGGTAGCGTCAAATGACAACAGTTCAGGCAACAGACCGGGTTCAAATGCAACTGTTAATATTCTTTCAAACGACAGGTTAAGCGATGGAACCGCTGCGCTACCGGGAATTGTAACTGTAGATTTAGATTCTGAAACAGTGGAGATTCAAACCGAATTGATTGTTCCGGGGCAGGGAACCTGGAGTTATAATACGTTAACCGGCATTGCAACATTTACTCCTGAGGATGGTTTTACAACTGATCCTGACCCCATACCCTATACACTTACAGAGAATATTACCGGTTTGAGCGATAATGCAATAATTACAGTTAGTTATGATGAAGAAGCCCCGGAAGCATTTAATGATACGAGTTCCGGCAATATTCCGGGAGAATCTGTCTCCGTTAATATCCTCTCGAACGACAAATTAAGCGACGGATCGTCTGCACTTCCTGAGCAGGTTATAGTTGATATTGATCCATTGACGGATGGAATTCAAACCGAATTAATGGTTGAGGGTGAGGGGAGCTGGATTTTCGAAAATGAAACAGGCATAATTACTTTTACTCCCTTACCATTATTCTATTCAAATCCAACACCTTTGGTTTACCTTTTATCTGCAAAAGATAATCCTGATTTATATGCCGAGGCAACTGTTTTTATTTATGTGGATCAGGAAATGCTTACTTCATCAGTCAGTTTGGTTAAAAAGGAAGAATACAATTCGTCAAGTGGAACCATTCATTACACTTTTGATGTAACAAACACCGGTGAATTAACAATTTGGGATATTGAAATCGATGATGAACGGATTGGAATAACCGGACTTGAAGTAGTGCCAGATACTCTCGTGCCTGGTTCAACAGGAACAGCAACCGCTACCTATGAAATTTCTCAGGCCGACATTGATGCCGGAGGGGTAACCAATTCTGCGAGAGTAAGGAGTTTTAATTTGAATGGTGAATCAGTGGAAGATGATTCAGGAACTGAACCTGACAACGATGAACCTACAGTTACCACATTCGAACAAAATCCATCGGCTTATATTGAAAAAGAGGCCGTTCTTTTTGTTGAAGAAGTAACTTTAGGTGATGTTGTCAATTTCAATATAAGTGTTGAAAATACTGGAAATGTAAGTTTATTTAATGTTCTGGTTGAAGATCCTTTAACTGGTTTTGAACAGGAATCAGAACAGTTGCTTCCGCGCGAATCATTAAATTTTTCAACAGAATATACCGTTCAGATAGCTGATGAATCAAAAGGACAGTTCGACAATGTGGCCTTTGTTTCTGCCAGTACCCAGGATGGATTGCTGATAGAGGCATCATCCACTGTTACGGTTCAGGTTGATCGATGTGAACTGGTTATTCCAACAGGTTTTTCTCCAAACGACGATGGCATTCAGGATACCTGGAGAATTACATGTTTGGAAAGCTACCCCGATACAAGAGTTGAAATTTACAACCGTTGGGGAAACCTGGTTTTTGAAAAGGATAATTTTGGAAATTCAGATGTTCATGGTGCTGATGCCTGGTGGGATGGCTATTCCTCAAAAAAGCGGACATTTGGTAACGATAAACTGCCGGCAGGCACGTACTTTTTTATTTTAGATTTGAATGACGGCAATGAACCAATTACCGGCCATTTATTCCTGAAGATATAATTTCGGTGTGATATGAAAACGAGAGATAATATGAGATATCAATGGAAAATATCATGGAACCTGTTTCTTTTGCTGCTGTTGTTTACAACCAAAAGTGAAGCCCAGCAGGATCCCATCTTTACGCAGTATAATTTCAATATTCAATCCTTTAACCCGGCCTATGCCGGAACTTGGGAAAATGCAGGGTTTTTGATTCTGGGGCGTCACCAGTGGGTAGGTATATCGGGCGCTCCAACAACATATACCTTTTCTTTTCAAACACCTGTTAAATTTCAAAATTTTGCATTAGGAATGAATGTACTTGCTGATAAGGTAGGTTTGGAAAAACGACTGGGCGCAAATGTCGATTATTCGTACCGATTAAAAATAACGAATAAAACGAATCTTCGTTTAGGAATTAAAGGAGGAGTTACATCTTACACCAATAACCTCACCGGATATGTCGGTTACCCCGGAGACCCCGCCGATCCTATGTTCATGACTGATGTTGAAACGAAATTTATACCCTATTTTGGAATTGGTGCGTTTCTTTCCAACGAGACTTATTATGTCGGGCTTTCATCTCCCAAAATTTTAAACACCAGGTTTAAGAATAACTTCAGCAACTTCTCCACAGGGGCCGAATTGCGTCATTTTTTCCTAATCGGTGGATATGTTTTTGAACTTTCGGATTATCTCAGCTTTAAGCCAACATTTTTAGCCAGAACTGTTTGGGGGGTGTCAACAGTTTTCGATTTTACCGCTAATTTTTTACTGGGAGAAAAGGTTTGGTTAGGGGCCAATTACCGTACCGGCGATTCTTTTGGCTTTATCGGCCAATGGATTTTCGAAAATCTAAGAATTGGATACGGATTTGATTATTCTACTACACCGTTGCATTCGTTTCACAACGCCACTCACGAAGTAATGGTTTCGTATGAATTGCCGGCACGCCCCAGATGGAGCTCTCCCAGAATGTTTTAATCCGGAAAATGAAAGAATTTCAGAATATGATGAGAATTTACGCAATAATACTCCTGGTTTTTATTGGATACCCAAATGTTTTAAATGGTCAGTCATCGGGATTTTTCGATTATATCGATTATCGGATTACACCCTTGTCTTCAATAAATTCTGTTGAAAGCGATATTTCGCCTTTGTTTGTTAATGGAGAATTGTTTTTTTCTTCTGTAAGGGAAGAGTTTTTCGGAGATGAAAAGCGTCAGGAACAAAATACTTTGTTTTATGATATTTATCGGGCTGAAATTGATGAAAAAGGTTATCCGGTAACTGAACGTGAGGTGGTTCCCGGATTTGGCAATATGTTCCACGAAGGGTCTGCTGCGTGGTGCAAAAAAACCAGTGAATTATTTGTTACCATAAGCAACGAACCTGAGGAAGCTCGTTTGTCGGGGAACCGAAACATCCAATTACGATTGGTTATTATGAAAGAGCTTAACGGAAAATGGGTGGTTACCCGGGAATTTCCTTTTCATAATCCTGAATTTAATTTTGCGCATCCTGCTATAAGCATTACTGGCGATACCCTTCTTTTTTCCAGCGATATGGATGGCGGATATGGAAATTCCGATTTGTATATGTCAATTCGTGAAGAAGGGCAGTGGAGTAAACCGGTTAATATGGGTGAAGATATAAATACGGCTGGCAATGAAATGTTCCCGACCTTTGGACCCGACGGAATGTTGTTATTTTCATCAGATGCACTGGAACCGAATTATGGGCAACTCGACATTTATTATACAAAATTTTCAAACAAATTTAAACCTGTGAACCTGGGGAAAGAGGTAAATTTTTCCTCCGATGATTTTGGCCTGGTCATTCATTCCTCAGGCAAATATGGTTATTTTTCATCCAATCGTTATGACTGGAGAAAAGATGATATTTATTTGGTTGAATTTCTCCCGCAGGTTGAAAATATATGGGGAAAGGTAATTGCGCGTCACAACGAAAAAGCCGTGCAAGAGGCGAATGTTTATTTGGAAGATTATGAGGGGAACCAGATAAGATCAGCACTTACCGGACATTTTGGCAATTTCAAATTTTTTACAGTTCCTAAAGGGAAATTATACCAGATATATGCTGATAAAGAAGGTTTTGCATCAGAAAAAATTCCTTTTTCATTTTTAGATGATGAATTTATTGAATTATCATTACGTCGAATTATAGATTACCAGATTGCAGTAAAAGATTTTGAGAATGGGAATGCTGTAATTGGTGCTGAAATGATCTGTAATGGGGAGAAATGGAAAACAGATTCAGAAGGTATTATAAAAATTGAATTTGACAGTATTTTTAATTGCCTGGTACGGGTAAGTAAACCAGGTTATTTTGATAATGCATTCGAACTCAATCCGGAACGATTTGCATTCGGTTCTGGAATTACAGATACTGTCTGGCTTTTCAGAAAAGAAGTTGGCAAAACTTTTTTAATGGAGTCGATTGATTTTCAAATCGATAAGTGGAAGATATTACCAGATTCAGAACCCGAACTGAACCAGTTGGTTAAACTAATGGAAGACCATCCAGCTTTAAGAGTTGAAATAAGTGCCCATACCGACAGCAGAGGCGAAGACAGTTACAATTTATGGCTGAGTCAAAAACGCGCCGATTCGGTATTGGAATATCTGGTTCAAAAAGGGATTGCCAGGGAGCGTATAGATGCAATAGGTTATGGAGAAACCCGGCTGCTGAATCGTTGTGCCAACGGCGTTATTTGTTCTGAAGAAGAGCACCTGGAAAACCGCCGAACAGAATTTGTAATTCTGGAATATTAACGAAAATAAAATCGGAGCCAATCAAGAAATTTGTAAACTTCAAACCATTATTATGAACTATAAAGCTAAAATTAGGCCATAGCTGTTGTGTTAACATTTGTTTTTATTGGGTGCAGCAGAGAAAAACAACGACAACCAACTACCCCCTGACATCTTTTTCATCCCGGACAATGATATTCAAAGTTTGACAGTTGGCCTTTTTAAATAATTTATAATCAGACACCTGGTCAGGGTGTCATTGGTTTGCTCCACTACATTTTCTTATTTTGAGGTAAATTAGGCCCGGTATGGAAGTTGTTGATTCGTATATTCGTCACAAGGGACCTATGCGGGAGTTCCCGAAACCGTGAGATCATCAGCTTCACTTGTATTCATTATCTCGGCTTCTTCCATTATCACATCGTAGTAATATCCGGCGCCATAATCTTTTTCGAGGGTGATTTTGCCTTTGAATGTAACCTGTTCATTTACTTCGGCGTCATCCTGGGTGGTAATTGTCAAATCAAATTTGCCATTGCTGCTGGTTCCATCCTGAATATGCACCCAGTTTTTACCCATGATGTTTTTATTGACTTTTACCACAACTCCCCTGATTTCAATTTCTTTTCCTGAAAATTCTT